>NZ_JBCLNH010000002.1:0-237518 GCF_039062665.1 Clostridium sp. 2218st1_F5_2218SCRN_220325
ATGCGATTAGGCATCGGTCAAAAGGATGTCAAGCTTAGGTAAGGTTCTTCGCGTTGCTTCGAATTAAACCACATGCTCCGCTACTTGTGCGGGTCCCCGTCAATTCCTTTGAGTTTCACTCTTGCGAGCGTACTCCCCAGGCGGAGTACTTAATGCGTTAGCTGCGCCACCGAAGGGGGTAACCTCCGACAGCTAGTACTCATCGTTTACGGCGTGGACTACCAGGGTATCTAATCCTGTTTGCTCCCCACGCTTTCGTGCCTCAGCGTCAGTTACAGTCCAGAGAGCCGCCTTCGCTACTGGTGTTCCTCCTAATATCTACGCATTTCACCGCTACACTAGGAATTCCACTCTCCTCTCCTGCACTCAAGTCCTCCAGTTTCAAGAGCTTACTACGGTTGAGCCGTAGCCTTTCACTCCTGACTTAAAAGACCGCCTACGCACCCTTTACGCCCAGTAAATCCGGATAACGCTAGCCCCCTACGTATTACCGCGGCTGCTGGCACGTAGTTAGCCGGGGCTTCCTCCTCAAGTACCGTCATTATCTTCCTTGAGGACAGAGCTTTACGACCCGAAGGCCTTCATCGCTCACGCGGCGTTGCTGCATCAGGCTTTCGCCCATTGTGCAATATTCCCCACTGCTGCCTCCCGTAGGAGTTTGGACCGTGTCTCAGTTCCAATGTGGCCGATCACCCTCTCAGGTCGGCTACTGATCGTCGCCTTGGTGAGCCATTACCTCACCAACTAGCTAATCAGACGCGGGTCCATCCTGTACCGCCGGAGCTTTGATAAGAAAAACATGCGAATTTCTTATGTTATCCCGTATTAGCATACCTTTCGGTATGTTATCCGTGTGTACAGGGCAGGTTACCCACGCGTTACTCACCCGTCCGCCGCTCTTCTCCGAAGAGAATCGCTCGACTTGCATGTGTTAGGCACGCCGCCAGCGTTCATCCTGAGCCAGGATCAAACTCTCAAATAAAAGTTGTTTACCTGCTCAGACTAATCATTATCTGAAATATCTGGCTTGGTTTGTTGTTGGTTTTAATTCGTGTGAATTAAAGTTTATAATTAACCTACTGTTTAATTTTCAAAGTTCATTTTTTAAAGTGTTGTAACTCACTTAAGATTTTTAATTTATCTTGCTCGTTTCAACTTCTTTAGTTTAACAAAGTTTGATTTTTTTGTCAACCTCTTTTTTTCTTTAAGTTTTTAGCTGTTCGCTCATCTCTTAAAGACAAGTATAACTATACCACTCGATTTATATACCGTCAATACTTTTTCTGTATTTTTTTAAATAATTTTTCAAATATTTTTTAATTCCAAACTTTATTTCATGTTAATCAAGATATATTTCTAATTTTATCGAACTTTAATCTTATATATATAATTTAAATTCGATATATTCATCTAAATATTTATACTCCGTTTTTAATTTTTTTTAAACTTTATATTTAATTTCATTAATACAAAACTATATCATATAACTTAACAACCTCTGCCCCTGCTCTAATTACATTATCAAAAAAAGGAGTGCCTAAAATAGACACATTTATCTATTTTAGGCACTCCTTTTTATTATCTTATTTTTATTTCTAATTTGTCTTAATTTCTGTCCAGGCATCGTCATATAATTTCATCACGTTTTCTGGAAGATTTAAGAACACTTCTGTTTTATTTAATACTTTTTCGCTTGGGTATGCGACTGGAGAATTTTTCGTTTCTTCGTCTAACATGTCGTATACTCCTTGGTTCGGCGTAGAGTACTCTATGTAGTCTACGTTTTGTTTTGCTACTTCTGGGTCTAGCATAAAGTTTATAAATGCTTCTGCATAGTCTTTGTTTTCGGCAGTTTTAGGTATGCACATTGCATCTACCCATTTGTTTGTTCCTTCTTCAGGTATTGCATATGCTAAGTCTGGGTTTTCGTCCATCATAACTAGTGCATCTCCTGAATAAACTATTCCTATATCAGCATCTCCAGCTACTATTCTATCTTTTCCGTCATCATTTACGTATGCTTGAACTACTGATAATTCTTTTATTAATTCATCTTTTGCTTTGTTTATTTCATCTGGGTTATGGGTATTCATAGAATATCCTAGTCTTTTTAAAGAAATCCCCATTGTGTCTCTTACTGAGTCTAGTAGTAGGATATTTCCTGTATATTTTTTGTTCCATAATATATCCCAGCTTTTTGTGTCTTCTTTGTCTACTACTTTAGTGTTGTAGATTATACCGAAAGTCCCCCATAAATAAGGTACGCTGTATTCATCATTTGGATCGTAGCTTGGATGTTTAAAGCTATCCATTATTTGTGAGTAATTTGGTATATTTTTGTAATCTATTTTTTGTAGCATGTTCTCTTCTATTAATTTATCTACCATATAATCTGATGGGAAGATTAAATCGTATTTTGAAGAACCACTTTTTAATTTTTGGTACATTGCTTCATTAGTGTCGTATGTTTCGTACACTATTTCTATTCCTGTTTGTTCAGTAAATTTAGCAAGTAAATCTTGATCTATATAATCCCCAACATTGTATATGTTTAGAACTTGACTAGATTTTTTAGAACTACCACAACCAGTCAACATACTAGCTGTCATAGCAAATGTGCATATTAATGCAATTATTTTCTTTAACTTCATCTAGAAATCCTCCCTGTTTCACATATTTAATCTCATGTTGATTTAATTTATCTTTATAATGTATTTATATTAATTTTCTACTGTCTTTTTATTTCCAACAATATTTGAAGTTATTAGTAATGCTAAAACTACTATGAACATTAATGTTGAAAGAGCATTTATTTCAGGAGTTAAACCTCTTCTTGTCATTGAGTAGATTTCTATTGATAAGTTTGTTACTCCGTTTCCTGTTGTAAAGAAACTTATTACGAAATCATCTATAGACATTGTAAATGCCATAAGTGCTCCAGATATTATACCTGGTTTAAGTTGTGGTAATATTATTTTTCTAAGCGCATATGATGGTGTCGCTCCTAAGTCAAGGGCCGCATCTTCTATATTTGCAGGTAGCTGTGCTAACTTTGGTAACACAGATAATATTACATATGGTATATCAAATACTAAGTGAGATAAAAGCATTGTCCCCATGCCAAAGTTTACGTTTAAAAATACGAATAATGTCATAAGTGATACCCCAGTTACTATATCTGGGTTTAAAACTGGCAGATAATTTATATTAAGTAATAAATCTTTTCTTTTTTTGTTTCTCATCTTATGTATTCCTATCGCCGCCATTGTTCCGACGATAGTTGATATTATTGTTGCAGTTATTGCTACAAGTAATGTGTAGTAAAGTGCGCTTATTAGCCTTTCATTTTCAAATAAGGTGTGGTACCAATCTAATGTAAATCCATTCCAGACAGACATGGATTTTGAATCATTAAACGAGAAAATCGCTAAAGTCACTATTGGTAAGTATAAAAATACAAATACCAAAAATAAATATATGTTTGAAAAAATCTTCTTTATAATAGTAATCCACCGCCTTCCTTGTCATTTCCATTGCTGTATTTATTCATTATAGCCATTGAGATAAGTATTATAATCATCATAAATATTGATATTGCTGATCCAAAATGCCAATCTCCAACTGACATAAATTCTTGTTCAATTAAGTTACCTATTAAGTAGAATTGTCCTCCACCTAAAAGTTTTGATATTACGAATGTCGAAACAGCAGGCATAAACACCATTGTTACTCCTGATACTACACCAGGTAAACTAAGTGGGAATATTACCTTTGTGAAAACTTGGAAACTATTTGCTCCAAGGTCTCTCGCTGCATTTATTAAATCGTGGTCCATTTTTGATAAAACCGTATGAATTGGAAGTATCATAAATGGTAGGAAGTTATAAACCATACCTAATAAAACTGCTGTATCTGTATATAGTATATTTACTGGGCTAAGACCAACAAGTTTAAGTAAAGTATTTATAAATCCATTTCTACCTAATATAGCCGACCAAGCGTAAGTTCTAAGAAGGAAGTTCATCCACATTGGTAATATACAAAGTAAAAGAAGTATTCCTCTTTTGCTTGGTTTCGCTTTTGAAATAATATAAGCTGTTGGATAACCAACTATTAAACATAAAACTGTAGATATAAGTGCTAAAACAAGTGATCTTCTGATAACTTTAAAATACATTGGATTGAAAAATTTTTCAAAATTCGCCGTTGTAAATACGTATCTTCCATCTACTTGCTGTGTAAAACTGAAGAAAACTATTAAAATTAAAGGTACTACTATAAAAAGTACACTCCAAATTGCATAAGGAGTCGCTAATCTTGATTCAGATTCTTTTCTTTTCATTATTATCACTCACCTTTTAAAAATATTTATCAAATTAGTAGATGATAAATTATTATTGGATTACCTTTCTCATGATATGTATATCTTCAGGGTATATATCCATTCCTAACATAGTACCTTCTTCAGCCATTTTTGTATTATGGATAAACCAAGTTCTTCCGTTTTCTTCTACAGCTATTTCATAGTGAACACCCTTAAACACAACAGATGTTACTAAACCTTTTAACATTCCTTCTTCAGGAGAAACCATCTTGATATCTTCTGGTCTAATTACAACTTCGATTTCTTCATTTTTCTCAAAACCGAAATCAACACATTCAAACTCTCTTCCACAGAACTGTACTCTGTAGTCATCAATCATAATTCCATCTACTATATTACTTTCACCGATAAATTTCGCAACAAATGCATTTTTCGGCTCATTATATATATCTTCAGGACTTCCCATTTGTTGAATTTTACCCTTATTCATAACAACAATCGTATCAGACATAGTAAGAGCTTCCTCTTGATCATGAGTTACAAATATAAAAGTAATTCCTAATTTTTGTTGTATTTTCTTAAGCTCTCTTTGCATTTCTTGTCTTAATTTTAAGTCAAGCGCACCTAAAGGCTCATCTAAAAGTAATATTTTTGGCTCATTAACTAATGCTCTTGCAATAGCGATTCTTTGCTGTTGCCCACCACTTAAAGAATCAATCGAACGTTTTTCAAATCCTTCAAGTGCAACAAGTTTAAGCATCTCTTTTACCTTAACATCAATAGTCGCCTTATCTATTTTCTTTATTTTTAATCCAAACGCGATATTTTCATAAACATTCATATGAGGGAATAACGCATACTTTTGGAAAACAGTATTTACTTGTCTTTCATAAGGTGGGGTATCATTTACATTTACACCTTCGAACATAACTGCACCTTCATCAGCATGTTCAAAACCAGCTATTATCTTTAATGTAGTAGTTTTTCCACATCCTGAAGGTCCTAATAAAGTTAAAAATTCATTTTTCTTTATATCAAGATTAAGATTATCCAATACTAAAAGATCATCGTATTGCTTTGTTATGTTTTTTAATTCAATAATATTTTCTGACTGAGCTACATTTGACTTAGTCTCATCTAGCTTCATTTCTGAATTTGTATTATTCATAGATACACCTCTCTTCTCTTTTTTTGCACAATACTCATCATGCTTATAATTACTAACTTTTATTTTCAACGTAAATCCACGTCTATCTTTAATTTTTATTAAATTTTAATACTCAATACTTCCACTATCATTTTTTAGAAAGATGGTGGCGTACTTACCCATATTACCTTCGCAGTTGTCTTACCTGGGTTTGATATGTAATGATTCATTCTTGGCTTAAAATAAAAACTCTCGCCCTTCTTCACTTTATTGACTCTATCGCCCAAATGAAGAAGAATATTCCCAGCCACAACATAACCAAACTCCTCACCTTCATGAGGCTTCTCTTCTTTATATTGCCCTCCTGGATATAAAGTTATTATAATCGGCTCCATCATATTCTTTTGCGAATTCGGAATCAACCATTTTAAATGGTATTTCAACTCCTCATCCTCAGTCTCAAACATATCTTCCTTCTTAAAAGTAATTCTCTCCGGATCAATTTCATTAAAGAACTCTCTTAAATTAGTTCCTAAAATTTCTAAAATATCAATCAAAGTCGCTATCGATGGTGATGTAAGGTTGTTTTCAAGCTGCGATATGAACCCTTTAGAAAGTTCGCACCTATTAGCAAGCTCTTCTTGGGTCAACTGTTTTTCCATACGCATACTCTTTATCTTACTCCCAATATCCATACCTAGGCCTCCCATTATTATAATTTTTATTTAAATAAATCTTATTAAAAGTAAACTTTTTTCTTATATTGTTAAACTCGTTTTGTATTTTTCTAAACTCAAAGTTTAAAATTACTAAACTCACCATTGATATTATATAGCAAACATAACCAAAATTCAATGTTTTTATCAAAAAACCTAAAATTTATATAAAACCGATTAATCGTTCAAATTTCAATGTTTATTGCCCATTTTCTTTCCAAATCAATTCATAATATTAATTTTATAATTTAGTATATGTAACTTTTTTTAATTAATAATCTTATTTTCTCACAAAATTAAAATTTAACCAAAACTCTAAAATACAAAAAATCAAAATTTTAAAAATCTAAATTCTTCCTAAAATACATTGTCTAATTTCATAAAAATTTATTATCTACTACCTCAAAACTCATCATCTTGATATCACAAACCTACTATATTATTCTGCCTAAATCTCTCACTTTTATAACGAATAACAAAACTTCCAACAACTTCACTTCCAATAACTGCTATAATATTACTTATAAAATCATATAACTTACTTAAACTAAAAATAATTATGTAGTTAAATCAAATACAATCATTGATTTAAACTAACTACAATAATTTATTTACATATCAAAATATAAAAAATACTATTAGGAGGGAATAATATGAAAGTATTATTAATAAACGGAAGTCCAAAAAAAGCAGGCTGCACATTCACAGCCTTAAACGAAGTCTCAAAATCACTAAATGAAGAAGGTATAGAAACAGAAATATTCCAAGTCGGTGCAAAACCAATCGCAGGATGTATAGGATGTGGCTCATGTCGAAAAAAAGGAAAATGCATATTTGACGACGTAGTAAACGAATGTATGCCAAAAGCCAAAGAAGCCGACGCCATAATCGTAGGTTCACCAGTACACTATGCATCAGCTTCAGGCGCAATAACATCATTTATGGATAGATTATTCTACTCATCAGGCGGAGCCTTACAATACAAACCAGGCGCAGCCATCGCAAGTGCAAGAAGAGCCGGAACAACAGCAACACTAGACCAACTTACAAAATACTTCACAATATCAAACATGCCAGTAATAAGCTCATCTTACTGGAACATGGTTCATGGCAACACTCCAGAAGAAGTATTACAAGATCTAGAAGGAATACAAATCATGAGAACCCTGGGCAAAAACATGGCATGGATTCTAAAATGCATAGAATCTAGCAAAAAAGCAGGCATTCCAATGCCACAAAAAGAAGAAAAAATATACACTAACTTCATAAGATAATACAAACATCTAGTAAATAAGTCATCAGTTTATTTTAATAATACTTTAATAAAGTGGCTTTAATTTACTAGACCTATTAACCTTATAACATAAAAAGTGTGGAAAATTACCAAAACTACTTTTCCACACTACATACTTATACCTATATTTATACTTTTCCAAATCATTTACCTCATACTCTCCCCCTTCAAACTATTCCGCCTTATATAATCCAATCTTATAAGTCATTACATTTAATTTTAAGCCATTACATCTATCTTTAAGCCATTATGTTTCTATTTAACAACTTTGTGATACAAACTAAATCTGTATAATTCTTATCATTAACTTTTATATTTAGTTACATTATTCTATTTTAATTACTCTGTAATATAATTGGAGATACATTATAATTAGTGATAATTAGCTATATAATTACTGTGTAATTAATATTCTGGTAATCCTTATAGCTCTTATTTAACAACTTTGTGATAAATCCTTATACTATTCATAAATAAGTCTACTATACATCTTAATAACATTTTAATAAGATTTTAATAACATCCTAATCATAAACTTGAATTTATTGAATCTATCAATTATATGGAATCTATTAATTATATTAATCACTATACTACTATTAATTTTTATTATTAGTAATTCTATTGACCATATCAATTTCTAATATATAAATTTATTTTTATAAATTAAATTTATTAATTATTACTTTTTATAAGTCAAAAAAACAACTTAATCACACTATCTCCTAATACACATTTCTACTTACTAATACATATTTCTACTTCAAATAACTTCAATGTATCTATCTTGTATTAGTCTTTTTGTCATATATAATTGTTTTGTCGTAATTTCTATAAACAATTTATTTAATATCTTTATATTATTGATTTCCTTCATAATGCTCAAAAATGAATACCATGCTAAGTAATTATTCAAATATTTAGTTGCTACTCCATTAAAATTTTCAAGCCATTTAGATAATTTTATATGATGCATAAAAACATGTTTTACTGAATATACTGGCTCTGACATTCTACTTTTACTCTTTTTAAACTTAACATTAAGTTTTCGAGCTACTTCTCTATATAATCTACTATTAAATGCACATAATGTCACATTTTCACCTAATCTCCCGTCGAAAAACGATATTACATCCTGGCATTTTATCTTCTTTTTTACTTTATTGTATTTATACTTTTGCATATTTTCCATTTTATATCTTACTTCATCCTCAATTTGAGGTATTCTACTTTTTTCAAGCTGATATATTTCGTTTTTTATATTATTTTTTCTAGTATCTTCTACTATATTATTTCCGTTTACATTATTTTTTCTATTATTTTCTAACTCAAAATATGGATTTTCTATTATTCTTGTAAGTATATGGCCTTTTTTGTCTATCGCTGTATTAATTTTTACTTGAATTGATTTTATACCCCTTTCAGGATGTTTTGCAGAGTTGCTTGTATTCCTAAATGTCCATCCTACACACCTCGACAAATCTCTATATTGAAAATTATAAAAATATCGATCTTCATCAATACTTTTTTTATAACTTTTCCCCTTAAAGGATTCATTTAAATTATAGTCATCCACAGCTACAAGTCCTTCAAATATCTGATTTCTAAATGCTAAATTTAATATATCTAGTATTCTATGACGCATAAAAAATGACGTCGGTATGCTTACATCAACCTTTTCAGCACAATATTTTATGCTGCCACCTTCCACCATAAGACGACAATATTTTAGCCATTTATCAAGACTTAATTTAGTATTAGAAAGTGGCGAAAAGCTTCTTTCATCAAACGTAATTCTACAATTTTTGCATATATATCTTTGACGATTATTAGTAATTCCATTTTTACTTAAATCTTTACTACTGCATTTTGGGCATTTTATATAATTTCTATTATTATTAATTTTTTTATGTTTAATCCCCTTATAATACTCATCTTCTACCTTACTTTGAATTATTTCAACCCATATTTCCATTTCATTCCGAGATAAATCTTTCATCAAAAAATCTAAATTCCAACCTTTTAACCTTTCTCTTTTTTCCTTTAAATGCTTATGCATTTTCATATTTAAACCTCCATATTTATTTATTTTTTACTATTTTATTAGTTTATTATTACTTATTGTAGTTTGTGGTAATTTATTTTTTTAGGTCATTTTAAGTTGTTTTTATTTGTTTTAAGTTCCCTTCACTTTGTTTTACTTGTTTACTGATTTTTACTTGTCATATGGTGTATGTATACTATAAATTACATTAATTTCTATAAACTAACTGTAATTATATCCACATAATATATCATTATTCATACTTTCACAAAGTTGTTAAATAGAATCATAATGCCCCGCAGTAGGTATAGGCACAACAAAAAAAGAGATTGGTACTTTATTTTGTATCAATCTCTTTTTTGCTACTATTTATTATATTAAAAATAATATATCTTCTATTTTTCTAGAATTTATTTTTATTATTTTTTCTTATAATCTATTAATCTATTTTATTTATGTATAGCTACTTTCGTAAGCTACATTTACATTATACTTATCTTATACTTATTGCACGTTTATAACTGCTGTTTGTATGTTGTTATAGAATTTAGTACTGTAGCTATCTAGTATGTGAAGTCCGTCTGTTTCGCAGTTTATTAAAAATCCGTTGGCATCTACAAATCCGCTTGTTGTGTCTATAAATTTGACGTTTGATTTTGTATTGCAGTATGCTTTTATACTTGCGTTAAACGGATTAATTCTATTTTTATTGTAATTTGCAACTTGTGTATTGTTATATCCTGCGTATCCTTTTCCGACTGGAAAGACTCTTTGGACATATATTGTTTTATCTGAATATTTTTTAGATAATTTGTCTATTAATGTTTTTGTATCGGTTAAGTTAGATTCTCTAGAAATTCCATTTATGCCTATTAGTAAAACAATTCCTTTGACGTTGTTTGAGTCTGGCATTTGTGAGAAATTATCTAACCAGTAAGAAGGGAATGCTCCTCCTTTTGCTCTTACGTATGAATCTTTTGCTTTTGATTGTATTGTGTTTTTGATTCTACTTGTGAAAGAGTCTCCTATAAATAAGAAATTATTTAAATTTGTAACTGTTTGAGTTCCACCTGTTTGTGTCCCTCCTAATATTATGTAGTTTTTTGAAACGAATGCATAATCATTTTTATACATGATTTTATACCATGATTCTGTTTCGTCTACTATTTTAACTGTTGTGTTTTTTTCTAATACACCTAAAATCGTCGATGATGTACTTGGCTGTTGTCTTACATTAAGACGATCGGCAGTAACTGTACCTGTATTTTTAATAGTAACTTGTGTATTGTTGTTTTCTGTACTTCCGTTTGACGAATTATTCCCATTACTAGAGTTATTACTTCCTGTGTTTCCTTGGTTTTCGCTTGGTGAGTTCGACAGATAACTTGCCGATACATAAGCATAATTTCCATTGTAAATTATTTTAGACCATCCTAGTGAAGTACTTATAATGTGTACTTTTGTACCATTAACTAGACTTCCTTTTCTGGCGTATTCTGTTCCTGGACCACTTCTTACATTTAAAGTGTTACATCCAATAACATATCCTTCTGTTTTTGCTTCGTTATATATGCTCGATACATATGCACCAGAAACGTAACCTGTTGTATTTTTGTAGTTAACTTTTAGCCAATTTCCTGTTTTGTCTACGATTTTTATATCGTTTCCTTGTAATACTTGACCAATAACAGAATATGTTGTGGCAGGTCCGCTTCTCACATTTAATGCAGTTGCTGTAACAATCCCCGATACAGTTGTATCAGCATAACTCAAATCCTTGAATCCAATTGTAGTCATTAAACCCAAAGATATTGCAAGAGAAATTATTTTCTCATTCATACCATTCCCCGCTTTCTTATTTAATTTTAGCCTCTCTACATTATATAACTTTTATTTAAATATAATTTAAAGTTACATTGTATTATTGAGTATTTATTTCAGCAATAAAATATTATACATCATTTTTCTTGTTTTTTCCTCAAAAATAAATATTTTTTCATTTTATTCCTAATTCTGCGATAAAATTCTACTTTTACATATAATATTCGTTATATTTTCTTCTTTTCCTTCTAATTTTTCTTAAATTCGCATAATTAATTAAACTTCAATTTAGTTATTAATTTAATACCATCAATAATTACTTTGATAAAAATATATAATCCATGTATAATAGGGATATAATAATAGGTAGTACTAGCGGAAAAGGAGATAAAACTTTGATTAAATTAGGTGAATACAATAAATTAATAGTAAAAAGAGAGACGAATTTCGGATATTTCGTCGGCGAAGAAGGATCAAATTCAAACGATGACGTTTTATTACATAACAGACTTCTTAATAAACAAAAAGTAGAAGTTGGTGATGAGATAGAAGTCTTCATTTATAGAGACTCAGAAGGTAGACTTTCTGCTACTTTAGAATATCCAAAAGCAAAATTAGGTGATATAGCTTACTTAAAAGTAGTTGCACACACTAAAATAGGTAGCTTTGTCGATGTTGGACTTCCTAAAGATATCTTAGTTCCTTTCAAACAACAAACTTTTGAAATGACTAAGGGTCAAAGATATTTATTCTACATATATCTTGATAAAACGGGAAGACTTGCGGCAACAACTGACATTTTCCCATATTTATCAACAGAATCTGATTACAAAATCGGCGATACAGTAGAAGGTATTGTTTATGGATTCCAAACTAACAACACTGCAATGTTATGTGTTGACAACAAATTCGATGCTATAATATTAAACAACGAATATTTCACAGAGTTAAATATCGGTGATAAACTAGAAAACTTAAGAGTTATAAAAATATATGAAGACGGAAAATTAGGCCTTTCTCCAAGAGGTGAAAGAGCTGCAGAATTAGATACTCTTGAAAAATCAATAATGAGTTACTTAGAAGGAAACGACGGTTTCATGAGATTTAACGATAAATCTTCTCCAGAAGAAATCAAAACAGTATTTAATTCAAGTAAGAAAAACTTCAAAAGAGCACTTGGTGTTCTAATGAAGAAAAACCTTATAACTCAAGACGAAAGCGGATGCCATAGAGTTTAGATTTTAGATGAATTATCTTGTATAAAGATAAATAACTGGTATAAATAGTTTAGATAAATACTTTAAATTAGTAGAACATAAAGCTTTAGATAAATAAACTAAAAAGGATGCACGAATAGATTAATACTATCTGAGCATCCTTTTTTAATATACAATTTGTAAAAAAATAAATCTTTATCTAAAAATTTACGATCTTAATTTTTAATCGCTTTAATTAATATCTTCAATTAATCATCTTAATTAATACTTTTAATAACCTTAACTAATACTTTAAATCTAAACACATTGCAAAGGCAATTCCAATCACTCCCATATTAAAATATATAGCGAAGATTATCGAAAATATAAATCTTCCCAAAACAGTCGATGCAATCGAAACAATCATTGTGTATTTTACATCGCCAGTCGCTCTAAGCCCATTGCTAAGAGGTCCCGAAAATGGAAATGCAACAGTATAACCAATGACTCCTTTTCATAATGAGCTTCATACTTCTTATTAAAAAGAAGTACCGTAATCACAACTGATGAAAACGCCCTCGCAATCAAAGAAGGATATGCAACCCCTGCAACTCATGCATGTAAAATAAATACCCCTATAAAATTCCCACCAACATCACCAACAGTTGCTCAAAGAATAGGGGCACAATTATATTTTTTAAATCTTTATTCGAAAACTATTCTTGCTACTGTTATAATAATTCTTTTGTTACTCGCTTTAACTGATCTATTATATGGATATGTTGTGGGCAAACAGCTTCACATTCTCCACATTGAAGGCATTCTGAGGCATTTTGCTTTCCATGTCCGCCAACTAGCCAACCTTCCTGATGTTGTGCTGCTGCCTTATTTCCATACAAAATAAGTTGATTCAATGCAGTAAATGAACCCGAAATTCCAATATTATTAGGACAGACCTTTGCACAATAATTACAAACTGTGCATGGTACAATGTCGATTTTACTTAATTCTTCTTGTGCTTTTTTGATAACTTTCATTTCATCTTCTGATAATCCGTCAAAATCCTTCATATATGACAGATTATCTTCCATTTGTTCGACATTGCTCATTCCTGATAAAACAGTAATTACCCCTTCTAAATTAGCTGCAAATTTTATTGCCCAAGATGCCACAGATGTATTTGGATTAGCTTGTTTGAATATGTCGACTACCGGCTGTGGTGGTGTGGCCAACATTCCGCCTTTAACAGGCTCCATAATTACAACTTCCTTGCCATATTTTCTCGCC
This sequence comes from Clostridium sp. 2218st1_F5_2218SCRN_220325, assembly GCF_039062665.1. Lineage (NCBI taxonomy): Bacteria > Bacillati > Bacillota > Clostridia > Eubacteriales > Clostridiaceae > Clostridium > Clostridium sp. 2218st1_F5_2218SCRN_220325. The sequence goes on from NZ_JBCLNH010000002.1 coordinate 13,830, forward strand.
ACTTCATAACATGCTCTCGACTGAATGGCTGGATTTTCCCAGTCTGCATAGTTTATTTGTAACTGTACAAACTCCATCTCTGGGTGTGCTTTTAATATTTCTTCCAACTCTTCTGGTGTTGAATGGAATGAAAAACCAATATGTTTGATTAACCCTTCTTCTTTCTTTTCTTTTACAAAATTCCACATATCAAACTTATCGAAAAATTGTGTACGGCTTTCTCCCAAATTATGTAGAAGATAAAAGTCGAAATATCCCGCACCTGTTTGTTTTAAAGATGTTTCAAATTGTGAAATAGCCTCATCTCTTGTGTTGCAATTTATCCAAGCTGCGTTTTTTGTCGCTAATTGATATGATTCTCTTGGATATCTTTCAACCAACGCCTGTCTTATGGCATCTTCACTTCCTGCATATGCCCAAGCTGTGTCGAAATAAGTAAACCCATCATCCAAGAATTTATCGACCATTACTTTTGTTTGCTCTATATCTATTTTTTCATCCTTCATCGGCAAACGCATTAAACCAAATCCTAATTTTTTAATATTTTCCCCTAAATTATTCATATTGCCCCCTTAAAATCTATTTATTTTGTGCCATAACTCCAACTAACTCGTGTGGCATATATAATTCCTCTAAATATTTCATCTCTTCATCAGTTAATTCAAGCTCAACTGCCTTAACTGCTGTATCTATGTGATGTTTCTTTGTCGCGCCAACTGTTGGAGATGTCGTCTTTTTAATAAGCCATGCCAGAGAAACTTCACTCATTGAAACTCCTCTAATTTGAGCAATTTCTTCTACCCTGTGTATAATTTTCAAATCAGCATCAGCAGTTGCATCATATTTTCCTTTTGCAAAACTGTCCTCTCTCATACGTTTCGACTCTTCGCCAGGATGTTTCGACAATCTTCCTGATGCTAAAGAAGAATATGGAGTCAGCGCTATGTTTTCTTCCTTACACAAAGGCACCATTTCTCTCTCTTCTTCTCTAAAAATCAAGTTATAATGGCCTTGGATTGATATAAATTCCTCCCAACCATTTTGTCTCGCTATTGCATTTGCCTTAGCCAGCTGATATGCATAACAATTTGAAATTCCAATATATCTCGCCTTGCCCTGCTTAATAACATTATGTAGGCCTTCCATGATATCTTCTATAGGCGTATTATAGTCCCAAAAATGATATACATAAAGATCAACATAATCCATTTGTAGTCGTTTCAAACTAGCATCTAGACAATTTTCAACATGTTGCTGACCACTTATATTATTTTTAATTTCACTTTCTGTTCTAGGGACAAATTTTGTCGCAATAACAACATCTTCTCTATTTGCACATTCTTTTATAATTCGACCCAAATATTCTTCACTCGTACCACCCTGATATCCCATAGCAGTATCAAAAAAGTTAATTCCACTTTCCAAAGCATACTTTACAATTTCCTTTGACTCTTTATATGGTAAAGTCCATGAATGCATCCCCTTCTTAGCATCACCAAACCCCATACACCCTAAACATATTCTAGATACCTTTAAATCCGACTTTCCTAAAGTAGTATATTTCATAACTTCCCCCTTAATACCAATGTTTTTTTTAATTTACATTTTTCTATATTCCTGATGACTTTATATTGCTATTATTTTTTCCATTTTTTACACTATACTACTTTGAGTTCACTCCAAGTCAACATATTTTCGTAAAATTATTATATTTTTTCTCAATGCAATTCTATTTAACAACTTTGTGATAAAACACTTTATTGAATATACTACTGTTTATAATAACTATAATTTTCTTGTGTTAATAAACACTCTATCAGATTCTCTAGTTTTTTCATAAAATATATAAATTAATCATAGCGCTAAAACCTATATAAGTATTTTACTTAGTATAAAATGATTCCTAATTTATATTTATCACAAAGTTGTTAAATAGAAACCTATTGGTTCCAATAGTAATAGTAATAGTAATAGTAATAGTAATAGTAATAGTAATAGTAATAGTAATAGTAATAGTAATAGCAATTCTTTGGAATTTATTTCATTGCATTTTTGTATTGTTTGTATTACTATATATAATATAAAAGTTAATTATTTACATATATTATAAGGAGGTCTGTTATGATTTTAAAACTTGATTTTGAAAGTGAAATTCCAATTTACATCCAACTTAGAAATCAAATCGTGGTAGCAATAGCTCATGGTGAGTTGTCTCAGGGTGAGAAACTACCTACTATCAGAAATTTGGCTGAAGATCTTGGGATAAATAATATGACTGTAAACAAAGCATATGCAATGTTAAAGCAAGAGGGTTTTATTTCAATCGACAGAAGACATGGTGCAAAGGTAAACCCCATATTAACGCCTGATTTTGAATTTAAAGAAAAGCTTGAAGACGACTTATCTCTTGTTATTTCAGAGGCAGAAATCAGGGGAATGAAAAAAGATGAATTTATGAAAATATGTGAAAATATTTTTGATTCTATGAAGAAATTAAAGCCACAAAACGATTAATGTTTAGAATATAAATATGTAATTTAGTATTTAGAAGGTATACAGTAAGCTTATTTCTTATAATGTACTAAATAATTTATGAAAGGTGGTCACTCTTATGACTATATTTAAAATCATTATGATAGCGTGCATTTTGATTGTATTTATAACAATATTTATGAGTTTGCGCTCTGCAAATAAGCCAAAGAAAAATATGTTTATGGCTGTAACTTTACCATACGATGTTTTGGAAAGTGACTTCATAAAACAAATTCAAAAGGAGTATAAATCGCTATGTAACAAAGTTTACTTGCTTATGTTAGTCACTGCTATCCCGATTATATTTCCATTTTGGATTCTAAACAATATAACTGTTTATATATTTTATACAATGATATGGTCTTTAGGTTTTGCTTATTATGGCATAACACCATTCAAACTTATGAACAGAAAAGTAAAGGCTGAAAAAGCGAAAAATAACTGGTTTGTCGGCGAAAAAAAAGTCGTTTATTGTGATACTAAGACCACTTTACTAAAAAACTCTATGCCAATAAGCAATAAATACTTTTTAATCCCAATTTTAATAGGAATTATTCCTTTAATAATATCTATTAAAAACTTTTCATCAGAAAATATAGTTTTTTTAATAATAGCAATTTTAAATTTAGGGGTAATTGTTTTGCTATTTTACTTTGCAAAATTATTTAATAAGAATAAATTAAAAACTTATAGCACAGATTCTGAGATTAATTTTATTTTAAATAAACAAGAAAAACGCCTGTTTTCTATATATTTTTTGATTAATGCTATTGTTGAGTCCCTTACTTTTCTTATCTTTTATTCAATGTTTTTTGAATATATAGATTTAAAATTCTCAAACATAATGGTAATTTCAATACTTATATTATCAAGTGTCGTTGCCATAGGAATTATATATATTAAGAAAAAAATAAATGATTTAGATGAAGAGTTAAATGCTAAAAACAAGAATTCCGAAATAATAGTAGATGACGATGATTATTGGATTGATGGGATGTACTACTATAATCCAAATGATTCTAGCAAAATAGTGAGCAGTCGTTTTGGCTATAATATGACTTATAATCTTGCTACAAAACACGGCTATTTTATGGGTAAAAAACTTGATAAAATAGTACTAATTGCTACATTTATTCTTTTGGTGGTGTTGATGGTTCCTGCAGAAATTTCAACTATTTCTATGTCATTTAGCAAAAACCCACCTAATATAAGTATCTCCTCATTCCCATATTCTTATGAATTAGATTATAAAGATATCGAGAATGTAGAATTAACAGATGAACCAATATCATTTACACTTAGGACTAATGGTATGGCCACTGACACAAAATGTATAGGTAATTTTAAAAGTGATAAATACGGAAAATGTAGAGTTTATCTTTACTTTAAAAATAAAGATGATAATCCACCATATATAGTAGTAAAACTAAAAAATAGTAAGTTTGACTATTTGATTTATAATACTAAAGATAGCCAAAGTACAAAAGAAGTTTACACTACATTAAAAAATAAAATCAATTAGAATCACCGCATTCATAGCTCAATTAAAAAAAGACACATTTATATGTGTCTTTTTATGTATAATCTTAATTTTTAGTATGAACAAAATAAAATTTAATCATCATAATTATTTATAAATCGTTGGATTAAATCCTTACATTTTTGAGTAAGTTCCCTGCACTCATCCTCTTTTAAATGAACTAAGAGTTCGCCATGGTCACTATCTCTCAATTTAAATACTAAAATTTCATTTTCGTCTTCTTCGTCTATAGAAAATTCAGTATCAACTGGAGACAACATTATATAATGCTCTCCTTCTATTTCTATTGAAAATACTTTTTCGAAAGTAGTTTCAACACCGTTCTGATCCCATAAAACAATTGTGTTTTCATCCATAATTCTCTCCTCAATTCATCTATAAATTAATAGATATTATCGGCACTTCCTTAAATTTCTGTGCAAGATACATCTTTATAAATTGTATGAGTTATAAGAGAAAAATATGTCTATATTCTAGCTACACCTGTTTCTCTAGCTGCCTTAGCAACTGCTGCTGAAACTTCTTGTCCAACACGTGGATCAAATGCATCTGGTAGTACAAATTCTGTTGTTAATTCCTCGTCTTTTATTATTCCAGCGATTGCATATGCTGCTGCAACTTTCATCTCTTCGTTGATTTCACTTGCTCTAATATCTAATGCACCTCTGAATATTCCTGGGAAAGCAAGCACGTTATTTACTTGGTTAGGGAAATCTGAACGCCCTGTTCCAACTATAAATGCTCCACCTTCTTTTGCTTCGTCTGGGAATATTTCTGGAGTTGGGTTAGCCATAGCAAACACGATTGATTTTTCTGCCATAGTTGCTACCATTTCTTTAGTCATCATTTTTGGAGCAGAAACACCGATAAATACGTCTTTTCCTTTTACTACATCTGCTAATTTTCCTTCTTGGTCGTTTTTATTAGTCACTTCTAACATTTCTTTTTGAGCCCAGTTTAATCCTTCTGATTTTGAACATAATGCTCCATTTATATCACATAAAACTATATCTTTTACGTTTAAGTTTAATAACATTTTTGCAATAGCCATACCAGCAGAACCAGCACCATTGATTACTATTTCTAAGTCCTCGATTTTTTTGCCAGCAAGTTTAGCCGCGTTTATTATACCAGCAGAAACTATTATCGCAGTCCCATGTTGGTCATCATGGAATACTGGTATATCTAATTCTTCTTTTAATCTATTTTCAATTTCGATACATCTTGGTGAGTTTATATCTTCTAAGTTTATTCCCCCGAAAACAGGCGAAATTAATTTTACAGTTCTAACTATTTCGTCTATATCCATAGTATCTACACATATTGGGAATGCATCAACACCGGCAAATTCCTTAAATAATATTGCCTTTCCTTCCATAACTGGAATAGATGCAGACGCGCCTATATTCCCAAGACCTAAAACAGCAGTCCCGTCAGATACTACTGCAACCATATTTGACTTACAAGTATATTTATAAACATCGTCTTTGTTTTCTTTTATTTTTAAACATGGAGCAGCAACCCCTGGAGTATAAGCTGTAGATAAATCATCTTTTGTCCCAACTTTAACTTTACTTTGTATTCCTACTTTTCCTAATTTTTCTTCGTGCATTGTTAATGCTAATTCATTGAAATCTTTTTTTGTCATAACTTCCTCCGCATTTAATTTTATTCATTTGTAGCTTTTGTAGTTTTTGCGTATTCTTCTCTCTTATCGTAAATATTATTCCCTTCACAATCAATCGCTACAATAAGTTGTAAATCTTCTACTTCAAGTTTTCTAACTGCTTCTGCACCCAAATCATCATATGCGATTATCTCACATTTTTTAATTGAGTTAGATATATAAGCTCCTGCGCCGCCGATTGCAGCTAAATAAACAGCCTTATATTTTTTCATTCCTTCAATTACAGTGTCATTTCTTTTTCCCTTGCCTATCATTATTTTTAGGCCCTTTTCTAAAAGAGGAACTGTTAAATCGTCCATACGATAACTTGTTGTCGGACCTGCCGAACCTATCACTTCGCCAGGCTTGTTTGGAGTCGGCCCAACATAATAAATAGCCTGACCCTCTATATCAAAAGGAAGTTCTCCTCCTTCTTTAAGTGCGGCAACCATTCTCTTATGCGCTTGGTCTCTTCCTGTATATAAAACACCGCTCATCTTAACGACATCGCCACATTTTAATTTTTCTATATCCTCATTTGTACATGGAGTTTTTAATTCAACCATAATCCCCCTCCTAATACCTAATGCTAAATTTAGCACTTTTTACAATATCACGCTTTTATGTCTTGAAGCATGGCAATTTATATTCACAACAACTGGAAGACCTGCTATATGAGTTGGGAAAGTCTCTATATTTACAGCAAGTGCTGTTGTTCTTCCTCCCAATCCTTGAGGCCCTATCCCAAGGTTGTTTACCTCTTCTAACATTTCTTTTTCCAAATCTGCTATAAATGGATCTTTGTTGTGTTCGCCAATTTCCCTAGTTAAGGCTTTTTTTGCTATTTGGGCACACTTATCCACAGTACCTCCAATTCCTACACCAACAACTATCGGTGGACATGGGTTTGGTCCAGCTTCTGATACTACATCAACTATAAATTTTTTTATTCCATCTAGCCCATCTGATGGCTTTAACATTTTTAGTTGACTCATGTTTTCACTACCAAATCCCTTTGGCGCGTAAACGATTTCAATATTATCACCTTTAACCATATCATAATGGATTACTGCTGGTGTGTTGTCCTGAGTATTTACTCTATCTATCGGACTTACTACAGATTTTCTAAGGTATCCTTCAGTATATCCTAGACTTACGCCTTTGTTTATGGCATCTGTCAAAGTATCTCCTTCAACTTTAACATCTTGGCCAACCTTTACAAAAAACACAGCCATTCCTGTATCTTGGCAAATTGGAATCTCCCTTTTACATGCAATTTCTGCATTTTCAATTAATATATTTAATACATCTTTACCTAAGTCACTCTCTTCTTTTTGAAGATTTTCTCTAAATGAATCAACAACATCTCGACCTAAGAAAAGGTTTCCCTCTATGCACAAACGCTTTACTTCTTCAGTAATTTGAGCAGAATTAATAACCTTCAAGCGAACATACCTCCCCGTGAATTTTCTGATTATTCGTCTTCTATATAACACTTTATCATTATTTGGAATATAAAACAAGTTTTTTGAAATCTGAAATATATAAAAAGGGATATCTACAATTTCATTATTGTAATATCCCCCTATTATTTTTATTAATTTATTTTGATATATATGCCACTCCAAAAGCTCCAGGACCTATATGAGTTCCAATTGCTGCTCCTATTTCCCTTGTTGATTCTTCTGAAAATTGAAACTCAGGTTTACATGATTCTTTAAATGAATCTAAATTTTTTATTATTCTTGTATATGCAAAATCTGCTGCATAATTATAATCAGGCTGGTTTTCTTTCATATAATCTACCATAAATTTTATAGATTTTTTGTGACCTCTAGTCTTAGCGAGAACTTCTACACTTCCATCAACGACAGATATTACAGGAGTTATTCCAAGTACCCCTCCTACTATTGCTGAAGTTGCAGATAATCTTCCGCCTTTTTTAAGATACTTAAGAGTATCGACTACTGCAATTAATTTCACCCTTGGTATGAGATTTTCTATTTCTACTTTTATTTCGTCTACACTTTTTCCTTTGTCCCTCATTTTGACAGCTTCCCTCACAAGCACAGCTAAACCCATACTTGCATTTAATGAATCTATTATATGTATTTTTCCGTCTTCAATCATATCAGATGCTATAATTGATGATTGATATGTACCGCTTAATTTTGATGATATAAATATCCCGACAATTTCATCACCTTGTTTTATATATTTTTCAAATACTTCTACAAATCCACCTGGATTTGTTTGTGATGTTTTCGGCAATTCGTCACATTCTTCCAATCTTTTATAAAATTCGTCGTGGCTTATATCTACACCATCCATAAAAACATCATTTCCGAAAATCACATGCAATGGAACTACTTCCACTCCTAATTCTTTTGCTTCTTCTATAGTTATATCACTCGCACTATCTGTTATTATGCGTATCATGAATAAAACCTCCAGTCTCAAATATATTTTCTAATTTCCCTAATATTTTTATTTTGTTTATCTGTTCTGTTAAATAATTTTATACAAAAATTATTTAGATGTCAATACTATTTGATAATCAAAATATTTGCGTATTAAAATTATTTATTTTAATTATCTTACTAATCATATAGCTTACCTTACTAAATAATATATCTCATCAACAAAAAAAGAGGATATTTCACCGAAATATCCTCTAAACACAAGTTCTATTGTATTATGTCTGCATATTTAAAATTAGTTACCTTTTGTAAATCTTCAGGTTTTAATTCGATTTGGTATCCAATTTTTCCTGCACTAACTATTATAGTATCTAGCTCTTTTGCCGTTTCATTGACAAAAGTTCCATATAACTTTTTCATTCCAACAGGAGAACACCCACCTCTTATGTAGCCTGTTATCTTGTTGATATCTTTAACATGAATCATCTCTACACTTTTTTCGCCAGCTGCTTTAGCTGCTTTTTTTAGGTTTAGGTTTTGATCGACAGGTATTACAAAAACATAGTATTCTTTGCTGTGTCCTTGAGCTACCAAAGTTTTATAAACTTGTTTTGCATCTCTTCCTATAGCATGTGCGACTGTAATTCCATCTACATGTTCGCCATCTGTTGTATATGAATGTGTATCGTAATCTATTTTATTAGAATCTAATATTCTCATTGCATTTGTTTTTACCTTTTTTGCCATCTTGCCCTCCAAAAAAATTCTTATCTATTTAACTTCATCTGTTGTCGTTGTTTTTTTCTTAAAGCTTAGTTTAAAATAAGCAAAAGCTCCAACAGCAAATGATATGATTGTAAACATTACTTGATTTACATTTGTCCCAATTGATATAAAATAAAAAGCTACTGAGCAATAAATTATAGCCATAGTAACATACGCTATTACATCTGATAAACAATTAGTTTTTGATTTAAACATATTAAACACCTCCCAGTAATATGCCACGTTGGTGTGATTTAAAAACCACGATGTAATTATTTAAGTTAGAATATAAAAACTATATTTATTATATATAAATATACTTACTCCAACCTTAATAAATTATTAATATTTTCTTCCTTTAAGTTCATTATAGATAAAGGTTAATCATCTTGCAATTTATTTTGACTTCTTTTAAATGAAAATAATTCAAAATAAAAACAACCTAAAATCTAAACTACATTATTGATTTTAGCCAATGCGTCCTTAAATTAGTCACATTTACCATATTTTTTCTTGTTCCTAATATTATATCACTTAATCATTTGATTGTTACTTATAAATTATCTTTTGAAAGGCTGTATTTTAAATAGATATTGTTTTTTAATTTACATGAAATAATATTTTAAACGTATATACACTAAGATTTTTATTTATATACACTAAAAAGTAGGGGTATATTCCCCTACTTTTGATTCATATTAGATTAAAATTGTGAATATAGTTTTTTAATAAATTATTATCTTTTGACATATTTATTAATTTATTTATACCCATAAATTAATAATATAAAACTTATTCACCTTCATTTTGTGATATTTCATTTAAAATACTATATACATTGCTACTTTCCCCAATATTCCAATGATCTTTAAATACTCCGTGTTTTGCTTGAACCATCTCAGCTTGTATATCTGCACCTATGTATTTACCTTGATAATTGTTAGCATTTTCACTCCCTAGAACCTCAAAATATATTCCAGTTACAAAAGGAACTGTTGAATTTGTTGTATTACTTACACCGTTTGTATAATAGTAATATCCGTCTTCTCCATATATCCAATTTTCATCAAGTCCTTCTATTTTACACAATTCTTTTTTATCTTTATTTCCATTTGATGTAGAACTTACAAATCCATCAATTTTTACCCTTAATAAACTCGTTGCTGTCGATTTTATATTAAACTGTATTTCATCACATATTTTGTCACCTGGTAACAATGTATTTTCACTCGGAATATTTTTTATACTTATATCTCCATCAACTGTCATAGCTTGGTTTGATAAACTCTTATTACCTTTCCAGCTAAAAAACTTGTAACCAAATCCAATTGATACTGGTATTAAAATCGCCAACAATACAACTAATATTTTTCTCCTTTTTTTCAATAAAACTCCCCCTTATAAGTTTAAAATATTTTACACTATTTCTTGCTTACTGAAATATCTTTACACCATTTCATACTTTTAGATTAATTTTTATTTGTCAAAATTTAAAATGCCTTACTACTTGCCTCTACTCTCACCACAAGCTGAGCCTGTTTATGAATTAAACTCATTTTTTCTGATTTATTTATATTTAATTTTATTCCCGAAATAAGTTTATTCTCTAAAGTTCCTCCTTTCTTTATAGTCGTTTTATAGTAATAATATCCGTCATCTGACTTTTCCCAATAGTCTTCATCCAGAGTATTATTTTTACTATCATATTTTATTTCACAAAATGAATTGCTAAACTTATACGCCGTATTCGCCTTAGTATTGTCTAAAATAATCGGTACAACAGCTACCCTCACATATATCTCACAATCGCTGTTATTTTCTATATCAAAATCAATATCTATCTCATAATTTTTCACATCATTTTTTATAAGTTGATCTAAATTTTGTATATTTATTTTTTTCTCACCTTTAAAATCTCCTTGAATTGTAAAATCTATATTAGCTGTTTTTTGAGTGATATCTTTTGAGAATTTATTGAAAAACATAGCATATAGTTTCCCATAATTTGTAGATATGACTACTAAAATAGTTATCGTCACTATAGCTATAATTAGTTTTTTCATTTTATCACCTTTGTTTCTAAATAGTTTATTCAAAAGTAAAATTCACTTTTTTCTTAACTAGTCTATTTAAAACTTAAGTCTAATTTATCTTTAATTAATTTATTTAAAACTTAAATCTACCTCATCTTGCTTATTTTTATAAAAATAAGGATTACTTTTTTTCTTGATTTTTATATGTATATCATGGTCATAATCAGAGTTTGTATCTATTTGGACTGTATTTTGTTTTGAGCTAGAATATGTGTCTGTATCTATAACAATATAGTTTTGTGGTAGAATTAAGCTTATATTATAAGTTTTATCAATACTTAAATTTTCTACTTTATATGTTTGTCCAGGTTTTATGACTAAATTGGCAGACTCATTATCATTACTTACATTTACAATAAGACTTGGCTCCTCTTTATTATCTTTATAATCGCCACCTTCACTATAACCATCTTCTGTTATTTTATCTCCTATATTACTTGCCAAGGCATTATCTTCATCTTCTATCTCACAGGTAAAATTTAAAGTACCACACGAGCTGCTAGTTGGAACTCTAATGGCTGTTTGATTATTTTTAAATTCTATATGAGTAAAATCATCCTTAATATAATTCATTTTTAAATTTCCGCTACAGATTACTGCACTTCTGACGGCATCATTTTTAGTAATAGAGTAAGTTATTTTATCAGACATTATAGTAACTTTATCTCCACATTTAAGCTCTTTTAAAATATCTATGCTGTACTGGGTGGAAAAATCGTCGTTTATATAGCACCTTGTATTGTTTTTTATATTTAAATTATTATAAGTAATTGTGTTTTTATTTATCTTTAAAGGAGTACTTGTAATCTTCATATCTAAATCTAGATTATTTAATACAAATTTATCTGATGTATTTGTTATATCTATTCTGATATATACATCATCACCCCTTGTTGGTGCATAATCTTCATTAAAATAAAGTATTTCGTCATCTATATATTTATAAAATTGGATATTTATATCTAGTTTTGGCTTTTCAATAATATACAGATTTAACTTTGAAAAACCATATGAATTATTTAGAACACTTTCGCTTGAAATAAAATTTCCGACTAAGAAATCTATGCTATTTTCTCCTAGATTTAATTTATTGCTTATGTCTGTTTCCATAATCATATTAGCATTTAGCCCACTAGTGTTACTCATATTAAATACACCTGTTTCAAAATGATAAAAATCAGTATGCTTTGATAAATCACTTTTATGTATAGTTGGATTTTTACACTTTGATAATGTTGATGGTTTGTATTTTGTATTACTTCCATCTAAATTATAAATTCTGTCTGTATTTCGATTTTGATAATTCAGTGATGTCACAAGTCCATTTATAAAGACGCTGATTATATCGTTATAAGGTACGATAAGCTCAAATCCATATTCATTATCTGCTTCTACACCAAGTACTGCATATGCCTCATTATTACTTAGCAAATCATATTGCTCTGGAGATATATTTATCTTGGCGCTCAACATCCTCCACTCAACACTAGTCTGTTCATTTTTTTGATCTAAAGATGTGTATAAATCCCATGTCACAAATTTATCTTCTTGCCACTTAACTTCTTTGTCCGATTTTAAGTAGTCATACAAAGTCCACAAATCATATCTTATTATTCCTCCTTTTTGGGGAGTTACAATAGTTCTTAAAACTTTATTGCCTGTTACTTTAGTTTGTGTTTTATTATCTTCTACAATTACTTTCGGAATACTTTGGTTTGTTGTATTATCTTTTGCGTATTGTTGTTGTGTTGTACTTTTATCTTGTTGTGATATATCTTGTTCGATTTCTTCAAATTGATATTCTTGTTCTGATATATCTTGATTTTCTTCTTTTGATGCATTATTTGTATTAAAACTGTATTCTTCTTTTGACACATCATTTATATTTAAACTTGATTCTTCTTGAGATATATCATTATTTTCATTGTAAACTTCATCGTCTATATCACCTATACTGTTACTTTGATCTTCTATTTTTTCATTTCCTTCTGTATTACTTTCGCTATTAATTGTTACATAATTAATCCCTCTGAGTTTATTACTAGAATCATATAAGTCCTGTATATTTTCAACATCACTTTCATCAATATTTCTATTAAATTTATATAAAGTACTATGAGAATTTAACTTTTTCTCTCCACTTTCGATTTCATCTGGCTCTCTCGTTTTTGTCCAATTTTTAAGTTCAACCTCAGTCACCCCAACTGGCAAACTCCTACCTGCATCAATATCTTGCAGATTATCATACGTAATGTATACAATCACCGTCATAATACAGACAGCAATTATAAACTTTATTTTTCTCTTAATTCAAATCCCTCCCCTTTTTATTTTTGTACAAGCTTAATTCATTATATTTTTATCTATCTATGTTTATTCCATATTATTAATTTTTTATATTATAATTTAGATTTTCTTGAATACAAAAAAAGTTGCCACAATATCTTGTGACAACTTTTTTATTTCAAATTCACTATTATAGCTTTATGCTCGTATTTTTTATAAGTGTCCCCACTTTCAGTTAATTTAACTGGGATAATTTTTATATATTCTATCTTATCTATATTTATTTTATCTCCACTTTGATATAAATCTTTTTCTGATTCTAAATTTATATATTTGTTTATACCATTTTCATAACTAGAACTTCCACTAAGTCCTTCTAATATTAAATTTCCATCTTGATCGACAGCTTCTATAGTAATATTATTTAAAAAGTCTTGGCTTCCTGTGCTCTCAGCATCAACATAAAGTCTTGCATATAATGGTGATATTCTTAATTCTTTAAATTTCAATAAAGTAGTTTTATTTTTATCTTTTATTTCAATTTCCTCATCTATATTATAAACCTTTATTTTCTTTGCCATTTCTTTTGTATTTATAGTAAAATTAAACTCCCAATTTCCTGTTATTGATTTTCCAAAATTTTTATCCACATCCATTTTCATTGTTTCTATTTTACCAAACACAATTTTTACATTGTAGTCCTTATCTTTATCTAAATTCTCTAAAACTCTATTATCTTCATCATATGCATCTGCTGATACTACTTCAAGTCGTATTAAAAAGTCTATATTCCCCCTCTTTTCAATTTCATCTATGCTTTCGTCTTCACTAATTCCAAATTCTTGCATAGTTGAACTAGGCAAAAACTTCTTACCATCTAAGTAAACTTCTTTAATTTGAGGCATATAATTTGTTATATTATATCCTTTATCAAGTTTTGAAAAATCTAAATTCATGTTTAATATCAATTGACTATCTTCTAGCATTGCCTCTTTTAAAGTCATTGTAATATTTTTATCAAATGCACTTTTTCCGATATCAGCTTTATATTGTTCAAACTCATCATTATTCGCTCCAAAATAATTTTCTATCTTCTTCGTGATGCTATCAACAAGTGCCCATGTAGTGTCATTTATCAAAACTCCACAGCACAATACTAATGTTATAGATGCCACTACTACTTTCTGTACTTTTCTTTTTTTCTTAATTTTTTCTGCTTTTTTAATCCCATTTTTTATAAAACTATCAACTTCTTCTGGAACTTCTATATTATCAAATTTATCAAACTTCATTTAAATCCCCTCCTTTAAAATACTACTTAGACTTTCCTTCGCCCTTTTCAGATGACTTTTTACTGTATTTTCCGGTGTATTAAGAACATATGAAATATCTTCTATCTTCATATCATCAAAATATTTCAATATAATAACTGTTTTGTATTTTGGTTTTAACAAATCTATTGCGTCATATAAATCTAATTTCTCCTCTATAGATATAGATTTTTCACTATATATAATTGAATTTTCATCTTCCATATAAATTACCTTGCTTTCTTTTTTAATATAATTTAAAGCAGTATTGACTAATATTTTTGTTATCCATGGTTTAAATTTTTCTTCATCCTTTAACGTGTGTATATTCAACCACGCTTTAAATGAAGTTTCTTGCAAAATATCGAGTGCGACTTGCTTATCTTTTACATATGTGTAGGCCACTTTATATAAGTAAGATTTATATTGCAATAGTAATTTTTCAAATGAGGCACAATTAGTTTTTATAGATTTATTTTTTGAAGTGCTTCCTTTTCCCCTTATTTTTGAAATAAAATTTATACCCTCCATATTAACTTCCCTTTCTAAAATTTGTCTAATTCATTTCTCTTATATAATATAAGACAACTTATAACTAAAAAAAGTTGCATTTTTTTTAGTTATAAGTTCTATGTGTTATAAAAAATTCACTGCGTTCATATCGCCAACGACTTCGTCCGTTGCTTAAAATTCACTGCGTTCATGAGCGGGCGACTTCGTCCGTTGCTTAAAATTCGCTTCACTCATGGCGCCAACGAATCAAAGATTCCGTTGCCTTAGTTAAAATGTATAAATTCCTTAGAATTAAAGAAAGTAGAGATTTACACCTCTACTTTCTTTAATTAATCTATTAATTTTTCTATTTCTGATAAAGTAAGACCTGTCGACTTTGATATTGTTTCTTTGTCTAGCCCTATGTTTATTAGTGATTTAGCTATTTCTATTGCTTTGCTTTTTTCGCCTTCTTTAATACCTTCTTGTCTACCTTTTTTGATTCCTTTTCGCTCAGCTTCGTTTAATGCGCTTATCTTGTCTTTTAGAGTTTTTGCCCTCATTTCGTAAAGTTCTCTTTGGGTATCGTCATTACTCATTCTTATAAGTTGCTCTGAGTAAAGTTTAGACCAATAAAATAGACTTCTCTTTATCATGTTGTATTCATTTTTTAGCTGAATTTCTATGTTGATTATCTCATTGTTGCTAGTCGTCGCCTTCACGTCTAATCTAGAAAATTTATCTTCTATGTATCCTTTATTTAAATCTGTGTTTTTTATCTCAACTGCTGTTATTAAATCTTTCGGTTTTAAAGTTGCATTTAGGAAGGATATCAGGATATTTGGGTGCTTTTCGCTTCCAAATATGTTTTTAAATACGAAATCCATCTTTGGATCTAGTAATCCTCTCATATTCTCAACTCCTTTTCGTTTTATTTAGATTATACCATAATAAGTATATTTTTATAATCATATAGCTATTTTATATCTACCTAACAAAAAAGTAGGGCTCTACCCTACTTTTTTGTTAGTTTTATTTATATAAATCTTCTTTTAATTTTATTATCTCGGTCTTCTTTTTGAATTCTTTCCTGATGATTTTCCTTTTGATGAGTTTTTACCACTATTATTTCTCATATTAGAATTTTTACCACCAGAATTTCTAGAATCTTTTCCTCTTGATGAAGATTTTTTATTATTTGAATTTCTGTTGTCTTTATTATTTCTACCTTTGCTTGATTTAGAGTTTTTATCTCCACCTTTTGAATTTCCAAAATCTCTAAATTCTCCTCTTGGTTTTATAAGACATCTTGGACCAAATCCGATTAAGTCCTCTCTGCCCGCTTCGACTAATGCTTTATGAACTAAGTCGTAGTTACGAGGTTGACTGAATTGAAGTAATGCTCTTTGCATTGCTTTTTCTTCTCTTGATTTTGGAACATAAACAGGTTTCATAGTTCTTGGGTCAAGCCCTGTATAGAACATAGCAGTCGATAATGTACCCGGTGTTGGATAGAAATCTTGTACTTGTTCTGGTTGATAATGTATATCTCTTAAATACTCAGCTAACTCTATCGCACTGCTTAAAGTTGAGCCTGGATGAGATGACATTAAGTAAGGAATTAAGTATTGGTTCATTCCTAATTGTCTATTTATATCAAAGTATTTTTGTCTAAATTTCTCATATGTTTCACCAGCTGGTTTTTGCATATATTGAAGAACTTCTTCTGCAACGTGTTCTGGTGCAACTTTAAGTTGACCACTTACATGGTGTTTTATTAATTCTCTTAAGAATTTGTTGTCTTTATCCGCCATAACATAGTCATATCTAATACCAGAACGCACGAATACCTTCTTAACTCCCGGCACATTTCTAACTTTTCTAAGCAATTCGATATAATCAGTATGGTCTACCTCTAAGTTTTTACAAGGAGATGGGTCAAGACATTGTCTATTTTTACATGCACCTTTTGTTACTTGCTTTTTACAAGCAGGCCCTCTAAAGTTTGCAGTTGGACCACCAACGTCGTGGATATATCCTTTGAAATCTGGTAAATGTGTGATTTCTTTTGCTTCTTCTAAGATAGATTCGTGACTTCTACTTTGTACTGCTCTACCTTGGTGGAATGTTATCGCACAGAATGAACATGAACCGAAACATCCTCTGTTATTTACTATACTGAATTTAACCTCGTTTATTGCTGGAATTCCGCCCATACTTTCATAAATTGGGTGGTAAGTTTTTGCATATGGTAGTGCATAAACAGCATCTAATTCTTCTCTATTTAAAGGTTTTTCTGGTCTATTTTGAACTAAGTATTTCACTCCATGTTGTTGAACTAACATCTTTCCTCTGTATGGATCTTGTTCATCATATTGGATTTTGAAAGCTTCTGCATATTTCTTTTTATCAGTGCTCACTTCCTCCATTGATGGAAGTAAGACATAATCGCCATAAACTTCATCTAAACTATCTGCTAAATAGCAAGTTCCATCTATAAAACTTATATATTTCGGGTCAAATCCGTCATTTAATGCATTTGCAACATTTACAATAGGTTTTTCACCCATTCCATAAATTAATAAATCCGCTCCAGAATCGACTAATATTGAGTTTCTAACTCTATCACTCCAATAATCATAGTGAGCAAACCTTCTAAGACTCGCCTCAATACCACCGATTACAATTGGTATATTTTTATATGCTTCACGTATTTTATTACAATATACTATTGTCGCTCTGTCTGGTCTGTATCCCATTTTTCCGCCTGGTGAATAAAGGTCTTTGTCTCTCGCTCTCTTACTAACAGAGTAGTGATTTACCATAGAGTCCATATTCCCAGCATTAACTAAGAATCCAAGTCTTGGCTTTCCTAATCTCATAAAATCGTCTGTAGTTTTCCAATTTGGTTGTGCTATTATCCCAACCTTGTAACCTTCTTTTTCTAATACTCTAGAGATTATCGCAGTACCAAAACTGTGATGGTCTACATAAGCATCTGCAGTTACAACTATAAAGTCTAATTCGTCCCATCCGCGCTCTTCCATATCTGCCCTGCTTATGGGTAAAAATTTATTGTTCACTATCTCACCACTTTCTAAATTAAATATTAAAATTTATACTCATCTATTTTACATAACGTAAAAAAACTAATTTTTATATATCAAAATAAATCAATCTATATTATGATACCCTAAAGTTTCTTACTTATTTCTTTTGACTGACTTATAATTATATCATTTATATATAGTTTTATCCATAAATAATACAGTCCTATCATTGTATTATTTTCCACTTTTTTGACTTTCATACATGCTATACAAGTCAAAATACAAGCTAAAAAATACTCCTTCACAGCATCAAGTTTGCCATAAAGGAGTTTATATTTTCTCTACATCATTTTTTATTATTTTTATATCGTCTTTTAAATTATTTTATATAGCCTTTTAATTATTTATAAATTAAATTATCTAATATATTGTACTGTGTTTTCTTTTCTTGGTGCTGCCTTACCTTCCATATCTTTATATCCAAGTAATACAGAATATAATGGAGTGTATCCTTCTGGTAAGTTTAATTTTTCTCTAAGTTCTTGAGCTTGTGGTCCAACGAATGCTAAACTAACAAGTTCAACCCAACAAGAACCTATATTTAATGCTTCAGCAGCAAGTAACATATTTTGAGTAGCTGCTGAACAGTCTATTACTTTTGATCTTTCGTCGTCTTTTCCTGAAACTAAGATAACTGTTGGAGCATGATAGAAACAGTTGTATTTTTCGTTGCTACCCATTTTTCTTAACATTTCATTTTCTAAATTTTTAGCTACGTTTTTAGTTGCTACATTTAATTCATCTAATATTTCTTTATTTTGTATAACTGTGAAGTTCCAGCTTTGTTTATTTATAGCACTTGGTGCATATAAACCAGCTTCTATTATAGCTTGTAATTCTTCTTCTTTGATTTGTTCTGGTTTAAATTTTCTTATAGATCTTCTCTCTTTGATTACGTCTAATGTACTTCTCATTTTGCTCTCCTATAGTTTATTTAATATTGTCCGTACGCGAACGAATAGTTTATTAAAAAAAATGCCTTACAGCACTTTTTTCATATTTATCAAAGCCTTGCTCACACATTCTTTAAAGGCCTCTTTTTGATTTTCATCAAATCCATCCAACATTATAGCCAAAGCTTCGTATTTTATATCTTCTAGCTTAGATTTTACATTAATTCCATCGTCAGTTAAGTTGATATATAGATTTCTTTTGTCTTCATTAGAAATACTTTTGTTTACTAAGCCTAAATTTTCGTATTTATTTATAATGTCTGATAAAGAAGATTTTGATATCTTTCCTCTATCGACTATTTCACTAAATAACAAAGGACTTTTGTCCTCTGGAAGTATAAAAAATAGCAATGCGTGGTTTTGTAATATTGGAAGTCCTTCTTCTTTTATTCTCTTTGTAATAAATTTATTAGATATAGTTCCTAATTTGTTTATATAACTAAATATACAACCTAATTCCATATCTTAACCCCCATTCGTTCGACAACGAATAAATTTTAACACCTATATTTTTTTACGTCAAGACCTTATATATTCATAAATTGTCCCCCATTTATACAATTTAACCCATTTGTTATTTTGCTGTAAATAATAAAATTCGCTTCGCTCATGGCGCCAACGACTTCGTCCGTTGCTTAAAATTCGCTTCGTTCATGGCGCCAACGAATCAGAGATTCCGTTGCTTAAAATTTTAAAAAAGCCCGACAGATAATCTGCCAGGCTTTTTATATAAATAATCTAAATTTATTTTATAAATCTTTTATAACTTTATTGTATAAATATTTTAAGAATATAGCACTTACTGTAACTGCAGCTATCTCTGCTATTGGGAATGCTAACCATACTAAATCTACATTTCCTAATTTTGATAGTAAGAATGCAACTGGTAATAAGAACATTAATTGTCTTACGAATGAAACTAACATACTTAATATACCATTTCCTAATGCTTGGAATGTTGAAGATGCTATTATAGAGAACCCTGCAAATACAAAGCTGACACTTATTATTCTAAGTGCTGGTATACCTATAGATAACATTTGTTCAGATGCGTTAAACATCTTTAATAATGGCCCAGGTATTGCTTGTATTATAACAAGTCCTATTAACATTATACCTACAGCATAACAAATACTTAATTTAATAGTTTTTACTAATCTTTCTTTGTTTCTAGCTCCTAAGTTGAACGATACTATTGGAACCATACCGTTGTTTAGACCGAATATTGGCATGAATACGAAACTTTGTAATTTATAATAAGCTCCGAATACTGCAACTGCTGTTGATGAGAATGTCATAAGGATTAAGTTCATTCCATAACTCATAACAGAACCTATTGCTACCATTAATACTGAAGGAATACCTACATATAATATTCTTCCTAAATATTCTTTTTCTAGTCTGAATCCTTTTAAATGTAAATGTATTTCTTTATTTTTCTTAAGGTTAAGTATTACTGCAAATGTACCTGCAACTATTTGACCTATAACTGTTGCTATAGCAGCACCTGCTATACCTAATTTAGGCATACCGAATAAACCAAATATTAAAATTGGGTCTAATATAATATTTATTATTGCCCCAGTTAATTGTGTTGTCATTGATAAAAGTGTTTTACCAGTTGATTGTAATAATCTTTCAAATGCAACTTGAGTAAATATACCAAATGAACATATACATACTATTCTTAAGTAAGTTGTTCCTGACTCAACTATATCACTTATATTTGTTTGAGTTTGCATAAATTTTTGTACTGCAAATAACCCTATACATAAGAATATTAAATAATTTATAAATTCTAAGAAAATACCGTGAAGAGCTGATTTATTAACGCCTTCTTGGTTATGTTGTCCTAAGTTTTTTGAAACGAATGCATTCATCCCAACCCCTATACCTGTTGCTAAACCTATCATAAGGTTTTGTACTGGGAATGCCATTGATACTGCTGTTAACGCATTTTCGCTAAGTTGTGCAACGAAAACACTATCAACTATATTGTATAATGCTTGAACAAGCATTGATACTACCATAGGTAACGCCATAGATAATAATAATTTGTCTACTGGCATAGTACCCATTTTATTCTCTCTTTGAACTGGTTGCTCTTGTCTAACCGCTGTTTGTTCCATAATATTCCCTCCTATTTTATTCTTTTTTTGTACTGTCTGAAATTCTTTCAAGAATGTTGTATAAAAGTTTTATCTCTTCATCTGAAAAATCTTTTAATAATTCTTGTTTGTATTTCTTTAGATCAGCGTCTACTTCTTCATGCTTTTTCATACCTTCTTCTGTAAGAATTATTTTGTTAACTCTCTTATCAGTAGGAATACTTACTCTTTTTATGTACCCCTTCTTCTCTACACAACTAATCATAGTCGAAACAGAAGACCTTCTAATATCAAACATCTTTTCTAAATCTCTTTGGAATAAATCTCCCTCACTACTTTTATCATGTATACATTTTAGAAAAAATGCCTGTATTCCTGTTAAATCATGCTTTAGTGCGACTTGATCTATTTTTCTTTTTATTTGGTTATCTACTTTGTGTAAAACACCAATTACCTCAATTCTATCCACCAAGAAATCACACCTCTCTTTTGTTAGCCAACTAATGTTAGCACTCTAACAATTCTAATCTTTTTTATTATAAATGTCAATTATCTTTCCTAAATTTTAATTATATAATTTTTACATTTTATCTAGTTCTTTTACATATTTCTGCACAAAAAAATCACCTAAAACTACTTATTTTTCAATAAATATTTTTAGGTGATTTTCTATTTTATATCTTATAATTCCAATGTGAAGTCCTTTACTTCGTTATGTGGTTTGATAACGACAAATTTCTTTTCATCCCAAGGCCCAGTAAGTAACTTTTCTATATAATCAATCGGATATTCTAGTATTTTTAATTTTAGATTTAATGTCTCTGAGATTTCTCTACAAAGTGGCATTATTTCGCTTAAATCATAACATTTTGTATCGATTATCCCCAGTGTTTTATAGTGATTTAGCATCATATCAAATACCTCTTTGCCTGTTTCTTCTCCATATTTCTCAATAGTATATTGATACTCTACCCAAAGGTTTCTCTCACCTTCAATCCAACCCTTAGTCAAAAAGTACATACCATTTTTTCCACCATATTTTCGTCTTTCATCCACAGATCCAAGCATCAAACTTATGCAATCATCTACCTTTGGCATTATTAATTCAAGGTTGTTGCTTTTAATCCCCAATAGTGCATTTCCACATAATCCAAATGTCATAATAACCCTGTCAAAATCTTGTAACTTATCCAATTCTTCTTGGACTGTTTTATGTAATTTTTCAGGATAATTATGTAGCCCTGACTCTACCCAATATATAGGATAGTCGATATTATTATCCTTACATGCTTTTTCAATCTCATGTTTTAAAGTTTTACATGCTAATATTGCTATCTTCAAAATAACCCCCCCTAATAAAAATAACTTTAATTTACCCCAATTTCTATAATAAATTTATCTTAAATACATTATTTTAATATGTATTTTTCTACACTTAAAGTTGATTGAAAGTTGTCCATTTATGGATATAATCCATTAAATATCAACTTATTTACCAGTTAATATGTTTTTTATTAATTTTGAATCTACTTCATTTATCATTTTTACTGGCTCTGGCTTTTCATTTATATCACCAACTGCAATTCCCATCCAGTTTACTCCATACCAACTATCAAATTTATATCCTGTATTTTTGAATATACCTATAAATTCAAATCCTAATTTTTCATGGAATTTTAAACTTTTCTCATTAGCTGAAGTAATACAAGCGTATATATTTCTTACGTTTTGTAATTTTACAATCTCTATAAGTTTATTATATAGTAATTTTCCTACTCCTAAGCTTTTATAATTCATATCTAGGTATATTGATAACTCAACATCCCATTGATAAGCAGCCCTTTCACCATATCTATGTGCATATGCATATCCAACTATTTTATCTTTATATTCACAAACTATATATGGATATCCTTCTAAAGTTTCTTTTATTCTATTTTTAAACTCTTCAACAGAAGGCACCTCATATTCAAAAGTAATCGCTGTATCAGTAACATAAGGTCTATAAATACTTAATAATTCTTCTGCATCCGATACATCTGCCATTCTAAATGTTATATCTTTTAATATATCATCTCTATTTTTCATTGTATCTCTCCTCTAAAATCTTAATTGTCTAATAATTTTAATATATCATATTCTGAAATATAAAAAAGGATTTATCGCCAATTTAGCTTTAAATCCTTTTTTATATTAATTATATAATTCCTAATCTAATTCGTGTAAAAATAGTCCACATCTTACTTTTGGTTCAAACCAAGTTGATTTTGCAGGCATTATTTTATTTGCATCTGCAACTGCTATAAGCTCATCAAGTCCAGTTGGATACATTGCAAATGCTACTTCCATATCGCTATTTGCTCTTTTTTCGAGTTCATCAATACCTCTAATTCCTCCCACAAAATCTATTCTCTTATCTCTTCTAGGATCTTTTATTCCTAAAATTTCGTCTAAGATATTATCTTGTAAGATTGATATATCTAAAGATTTAACTTCATCATCTACCTTTGTATATTTATCTCCAAATTCAATTTTGTACCAATCTCCATCTAAAAACATACCTACATCGCCTTTTTTATTCGCTTTATATTGTTTTTTATCTGGTATTTTTTCGATATTAAATTTTTGTGCTATTTTATCTATAAATTCTTGTTTTGTATTTCCATTTAAGTCTTTTACTACTCTATTATAGTCTAAAACTTCTAAATTATCTTGGGGAGCTATCATAGCGATATAGTAATTAAACTCTTCATCACCTGTATAATTTTGATTTTGCTCTCTCTTTTCTTTGGCGATA
Source organism: Clostridium sp. 2218st1_F5_2218SCRN_220325 (assembly GCF_039062665.1). Classification (NCBI taxonomy): domain Bacteria; kingdom Bacillati; phylum Bacillota; class Clostridia; order Eubacteriales; family Clostridiaceae; genus Clostridium; species Clostridium sp. 2218st1_F5_2218SCRN_220325. The sequence goes on from NZ_JBCLNH010000002.1 coordinate 37,902, forward strand.
TTTACTGCAGCTGCAGCTCTATGGTGGCCATCAGCTATATATAAATAAGGTACTTTATCAAATTCATTAACTATATCTTTTAAATCATTTTCTCTATAAATTTTCCAAACTGTATGACGTACTTCGTCATCACTAATAAAATCGTATATTGGAATTTCATTTTTAATGTAGAAGTTTATGATTTCGTCTACTTTTTTTCTGTTTTTATAAGTAAGAAGAATTGTACCAGTATTTGCATTGCAGTATTTTATATGGTTTGTTCTGTCTAATTCTTTGTCAGGTTTTGTATACTCGTGAATTTTAATAATTCCATTGATGTAGTCATCAACAGACACACATGCAACAATTCCTGTTTGTGCTCTGCCATCCATAATCTCTCTATAGATATATATACATTCTTGCTTTTCTTTAATTAGTATGTTTTTTTCTCTAAATTTATTTAGATTTTCTCTAGCTTTAAGATAAACTTTTTCATCATGTTCATCAATTTCATCATCTAAGTCTATTTCAGCTCTATCTATATGGATAAAAGAATATTTATTTTTCTTTCCCATTTCTTTAGCTTCTTCTCTATTCATAACGTCATATGGTAATTCTGCCACCATATCAACATAATTATTTGCTGGTCTAATTGCCCTAAAAGGTTTTACTATTGCCATTTATCTTTCCCCCTGAAATCTATAATGCTATCTTTTCATCATCTTGAAAATATTCAACTAATAATTCTACTATTTCTTTGCTTATTCTATCTTGAGCTTCAACTGTTGATGCTCCTATATGAGGAGTTGGAGATACCATTGGGTGATTAACTAATTCTAGGTTTATATTTGGTTCATTTTCATAAACATCCATAGCTACAGCTTCTATTTTACCTTCGTCTAATGCATCTATTAAGTCGCGTTCACATACTAGAGCACCCCTAGCATTATTTATAAAGTATACGCCTTTTTTCATTAAATCGAATTCTTTTTTAGTTATTAAGTAACCTTTTTCTGGGTCATAAGGTATGTGTATTGTCAAGAAGTCTGCGTTTTTTAATACTTCTTCAAAGCTACAGAATTTGTATTTTTGACATCCTTCCATCTTTCCTAATATATCGTAGTATATTACTTTCATACCTAATGCTGTTGCTAATCTTGCAACTTCTTTACCTATTCTACCTAAACCTATTATTCCTAATGTTTTACCAAAGATTTCTGTTCCTATATATTGTTTTTTATTCCACTCACCGTCTCTCATAGTTACATTAGCTATATTTACAAATCTAGCTATTGTTATGATTTGACCAATTGTAAGTTCTGCTACTGATCTAGTGCTTGCACATGGTGTATTCATAACTTTTATTCCCTTTTGAGTTGCATATTTGACATCTATATTGTCAAGACCTACACCACTTCTGATTATTAATTTAAGTCTTGCGTTTCCTTCTAAGGCTTTATCTATTATTTCTTTAGTGATTTTATTTTTTGAACGAATAACTAAAGCATCAACATCTTGACACATTAATCCAAGTTCTTCACCATCATAATATTCATCTATTACATCAAATCCTAATTCCTTTAAGTTTTCTATTTGCTCTTTATTCATTCCATCAGCTACTAATATTCTACACATTTTCTATACCTCCAAAATCCTTTTCCACTTTATCATTAACACCCTGGTAAGTTATGGTTTCTTATTTTCTAAAAACTTACTACTTCGGGGCAAAATCCTAATATCTCATCAATATTTTTCAATAAATCTCTTATATCTTCTTGAGTATAATCTCCCATGTGTGAAATTCTAAATGTCTTGTCTTTTAGGTCACCGTATCCATTTGCAATTAAATATCCGCGTTTTTGTAATTCTTCATTTAATTTAGATACATCTATATTTTGGGTATTTTTTACTACTGTTAAAGTATTTGATAAATGATTTTTATCTGTAAATATTTCGAAGTGTTCCTCAGCCCAATTTCTAACGATTTTAGCCATGTCTTCATGTCTTTTAAATCTGTTTTCTAGGCCTTCTTTTAAGATTTTTTCTAATTGATAATTTAAAGCGAACATGTGTGAAAGGGATGGAGTTGAAGGGTATTGATAATTTTTCTTTTTGATATACTCATACATAGATAGTAAATCAAAATATACTCCTCGGTTTGGTACTTTTTCTGCTCTTTTTTTAGCTTTTTCAGAAAATGTGCAAAGTGACATACCAGGTGGTAAGCCAATTGCTTTTTGAACTGATGTTATGCAAATATCTATTCCAATTTCATCGACGGGGATTTTTATTCCTCCCGCTGAACTAACTGTATCTACACAGTAGACTATGTCGTCATAATTTTTTAGGATTTGACCAATATCTTCAATTGGATTTCTTATGCCTGTAGAAGTCTCATTATGAGTTACAGTTATTAAATCGTATTTGCCAGTTGCAAGTACCTTATCGACCATTTCTGGTTCTATTGCCTGCCCTAATTCAACTTTAAATAAATCTGTTGGAACACCATTAGCTATACCCATTTTGTGCCATCTATCTCCGAATGAACCACAGGAGAATACTGCTGCTCTTTTTGATGTGCAACATCGAATGGATCCTTCCATTAAGCCAGTTCCGGAGGATGTTGATAATAATATTTCATTATCAGTGTAAAATAATTTTTTAGCTTTTTCTGTTATACTTTTTTGAAGTTCTGATGCTTCTTTGCTTCTATGACTTATAACTGGTGTAGCCATTTGTTCTAATACATCTTCACTAACGTCTATAGGTCCTGGTATAAATAATTTTTTACTCATAATAAGCCTCCTTTCTTAAATAGTTTAATTTTTTATTATCAAAATAATAATTACTTTGTTTAATAATTATAGTATGATTATTTCCTTAATTTGTCAATATTTTTGAGTATTTGATACATATAAATTTTTTTATATTTTATATATATTTTTTGTATATATCATCAAAATATATATAATCACACAGATTTAATTAAACATTTATATTGATTTTTTTCTAATATTTTATAATTTGTAAATTATAATCCAATTTTTATTTTTATAAATATTATAGATAATCTTTTCGTAATGTTTATAATTATATCCATTTTATTTTAAAGTATTCTTATATATACATTTTTTATTAATTATTTTCTAGTTCTTTATATAAATCTTTTATGATACTCAATCCTTTTCTAAGCTCATCCTCATCTTTTGGAAAGCATATAGCAATTCTTATAGCGTACTTATTATATTAATTCACATCAAATTCAAACTTTTTAGCTACAGTTTTAACTATCTTAAAATAAAACTAGCTCACTAAATAGAGACTTCTATTAATAAATTTAACTGCATTAGGTTATAATTATAAGTATGGTTAATTTTGTAAAAAGAAAGGGAGATAAACATGAAATATAAAGTATTAAAAAAACAAAACAGCTCTAAAAGTTGTCTTGTTTGTGGTGTGAAAAATGATTTAGGTCTAAAGGCTCGTTTCTATCAATTAGAAAATGGTGAATTGGCATCTATTTTCAATTCTAAGGAATTTCACCAAAGCTATCCTGGAAGAGTTCATGGTGGAATATCTGCAGCAATTTTAGATGAAACTATCGGTCGTGCCATAAGCGTTAGTGACGAAACAGTTTGGGGTGTTACAGGAAGTTTAGAACTAAGATATAAAAAGCCAGTCCCAATCGACTGCGACATAATAACAGTTGCTAGAGTAACTAGAGATACAAGAAAATTATTTGAAGGTAAAGGCGAAATAATCCTTCCTAATGGGGAGATTGCAGTTACTGCAAAAGCAAAATACGTAAAAATGCCGATTGGTCAAATTGCTGATGAATGTGATATGGCTGAGGAATGGATTCCTATCCCAGATGATGAACCTGTAGAATATATCGAAATTCCAGGAAGATAAAAATCTTAACTTTTAATTTAATATATTATGCAAACTAACAACGTATCTTGAAATAGTATCATTTCGAGATGCGTTTTTTCATATTATATAAAGGAGGTTTCTAAAACAACGTAGAATTAAGTAACATATTAAAAACTCTATGTTGATAATATTTTTATATACAAAGGTGTGTGATATATTGGATTTTGAAAAAAGAAAATTTGAAGTTATGGATTCACTACGAGATGCCGACCTTCTAGAGTCTTTTGATATACTTGAAGATGATCACCAAGCACTACTTTTAAGAACTTATCAAAAAATTGACGAAACACAAGCTCACTGCATAATCTCTATTATCATGTCTAGTGATAGTGCCTACAGTTTAATCTACTACGTTTTCGCTAAACTCGCAGACTTTAGCAAACAATCTACTATAATAGAATTTCTAAATAAACTAAATAACGATAGCATTCTTATGAAATATTATATTGATGAACAAAATCATATAGTTGGGGCAATAAATTATATTGGAATTGATACAAATTTTAATAGTTCTGAATTTATAAATTTGATGGAGATAGGCTTTAGCGAAATTATTGATGCATATAATAAAATCAAAAATTTAATTTAGGGGGAATAAAAATGGACTTTGATACTAAAAAATTGAAAGTTATGGGTGCAATGAGGGATGCCGATATTTTAGAATCATTTGATATTTTACAAGATGATAATGATGCCCTATGTCTACAATCTGCACAACAAATTGATGATTCTGGTGCAGTCTGTGTAATATCTGTAATATTACTTCCAAACCGAGCCTACAGCCTAGTGTACTACTATATAGCAAAACTCAATAATCCCTCAAAAAAAAATCTTGTTTTAAATATTTTAAATAGTTTAAATGAAAGTAGTTTATTGGTGAGATATTACCTAGATGAAGACGATAAGATATATGGCTGTGTAAATTATATTGGTGTTGAAAGAACATTTAGCAGTACTGAGTTTATACATATATTAAAAGTTGGCTATCGAGATGTCTTAGAATCTTATAGCACAATTATAAATTCTATTTAGTATAATAATAAAAAACTGGATTATAAAAATCCAGTTTTTTATTTATTCATAAATCTTATTTATTATCTTTATCTAAATCTAATTTTTTATCTATTTTTACATCAATCTTCTTTTCAAGAGTTAACCCTTCGTCAACTGTTTGAAACTCACTTCCTTCAAGTACAACTTCATCTTGATCTGAAGTATTATCTGAGTCTGTGTTTTCTTCTATTTTATCAGAAGGCTTTTCTCCATTTAAGATTTCCATAAATTCCTCACCTGTTATTGTTTCTCTTTCAAGTAAGTATTTAGATATTTCGTGTAGTTTTTCTTCATTTTCTTTAAGTATATTCATAGCTTTTTTGTGAGCTGATTTTATTATACTTAAAACTTCTTGGTCTATTTTAGTTGAAGTTTCTGGTGAACAAGTAAGCGATGCGTCTCCTCCTAGATATTGATTTGTCACTGTTTCAAGTGCCATCATATCAAAGTCTTCACTCATACCATATCTTGTTACCATTGCTCTAGCCATTTTTGTTGCTTGTTCTATATCGTTTGATGCACCTGTTGTGAATGAGCCGAATATTAACTCTTCTGCTGCACGTCCTCCTGTAAAAGTAGCAATTTTATTAAATGCTTCTTGTTTTGTCATTAGGACTTTTTCACCTTCATCAACTTGCATTGTATATCCAAGTGCCCCAGAAGTACGAGGTATTATTGTTATCTTGTGTACTGGTGCAGATTCTGTTTGTTTTGCTGCAACAAGCGCATGTCCAACTTCATGGTAAGCAATTATTGATTTTTCTCTTTGAGATATAACTGCACCTTTTCTTTGGTAACCAGCTATTACAACTTCTACACTTTCTTCTAAGTCTTCTTGTAAAACTTGATGTCTACCCATCTTAACTGCTCTTAATGCACCTTCGTTTATTATGTTGGCAAGTTCAGCACCACTAGCTCCTGCTGTTGCTCTAGCAATTGCATTGTAGTCTATGTCTTTAGCCATATTAACACCATGTGCATGTACTTTAAGTATTGATTCACGACCAGCTAAGTCTGGAAGTTCTACAGGAATACGTCTATCAAAACGACCTGGTCTAAGTAATGCTTTATCTAGTGAATCTGGTCTATTTGTAGCCGCTAATATAACAACACCTTTTTTACCATCAAAACCATCCATCTCAGTAAGAAGTTGGTTAAGTGTTTGTTCTCTTTCGTCGTTTCCTCCTGGCATACCAGTATCACGTTTTTTACCTATTGTGTCTATCTCATCTATAAATACTATACATGGAGCTTTTTCGTTGGCTTGTTTGAATAAGTCCCTAACTTTCGCAGCACCCATACCGACAAACATTTCAACAAATTCAGATCCTGATATTGAGAAGAATGGAACTTTTGCCTCACCTGCTACTGCTTTCGCAAGTAATGTTTTACCTGTTCCTGGAGGGCCTACAAGTAGTGCTCCCTTAGGCATTACTGCCCCGATTTCTTCGTATTTTTTAGGATTGTGAAGGAAGTCTACTATTTCAGTAAGAGCTTCTTTTGCCTCATCTTGTCCTGCTACATCATCAAAAGTCTTTCCTGTTTGAGCTTCAACATATACTTTGGCATTACTCTTACCAAATTGCATTGCATTTGCTCCTCCACCAAGTCTCTTCGCCATAGATTTCATAAGCCAGTTTCCTATAAATAAGAAAATTGCAAGTGGCAATATCCAGCTCACTATAAAGTTTACTATCCATGAATTTTCGTCTGTGACTTGTTTTGTAAACTTAACGTTGTGGTCTTGTAAAGTTTTTACTAAATCTGGATTTTCAACATATCCTGTATAGTATGATTTTTTATTTTTCTTTTCATTTTCCCCACTCTTTTTTAAAGTGTATACTATTTGTGTATCACTCATCTCTACTTGGTCTACTTTATCTGATTCAACCTGAGTTAAAAATGTACTATAATCCACTTCTTCATATATTCGAGAATTTATGCTTGGTAAAAATAAGCTATTCAACATTACAACAAGCAATAATATTAAAAAGAAGTTAAAATAATTAAAATGTTTTGGTTTGTTTTTTTCTTCTTTCATATTAGCACCTTTCCTATGTATTAATTTATTTTACATAAATATTTGGTTCTCAAAATACCTATTAAAATTCATTATATATTATTATTGATAAAAAAACATTATATATTACATAAGATTTTTTATAATTTTCAATATATTTTTTAATTATTTAAGAAAAATATATAACAGGCGTGTTAATTGAATATGTACTTTTTTATATAATTTTTTATACTTTATAAATAAAATTTAATATAAATAAGTACTATTTATTCAAAACAATATTATACTTTTAATATATCAATTATTGATAGGGGGGATATATTTTGTTTATTAGAAAAGATGACTTTAATGAAGTTAAAATCATTCCTTCTATTTTAGTCTATTTACTGATGAACTTTGGAATAATTTTTGTAATAGAAATTATAGATGATAGCTTCTTAGATAAGAATACTAATGTTGTTCAATTGATTATAGATTGTCTATTTATTCTATATTTATTTTTTAAGTTTGGAGTAAATTTTCGTAAACTAAATAAACTAATACATGATTTTATTGAAAAAATAAACATAAAAGAAATCTTAAACGTTGTATTTACACAGATACTAATTTCTTTGGGTACTACTCTTTTGATACTAGCTATTGTATGTTTTATAGATTTAGATATGGCAAATTCACTAAATAGTTCTGGTGATGATATTTTCACAAATACTGTGTCAGTATTTATTTTGACTGTAATAACTGCACCAATACTTGAAGAATTGCTGTTTAGAGTAGTAATTTTTAAGAGATTATCAAGAATTTTTGATGTATATATCGGTATGATATTCTCATCAATATTATTTGGAATCTTGCATGTAGAATTAGCTGTTGTAGGTGCTATTATTTTTGGTATTGCAAACTGTATTTTATATTTAAAATATAGAAATATATTGATACCTATGACTGTGCATTTTCTAAATAATTTAATTGTAAGTATACCTTCTTTGTTTACAAGTTCAGATTCTATCACTGGAGCCGAAAACAGTCTACTTACACTTAGCGATGCTTCTTCATATTTAGTAGTCGGCATTATCACTCTTATAATCGGATTAATTTTATTTATAAGATTTATAATACAAAATCGTAAATATATCGAAAAAGATGCTTTTGATATGAAAACTTATAAATTTGATAGTCTTTTGTAATTATCTTAAATAAAATAAAACCGTAGTTTGTACTACGGTTTTATTTTATGGCTTTACTATACTCCATTTTGTCTTTGTAATACTTCTATTTTCTGGGTAAAAGTCAACTTCTACTCCATCCATAATTACAAGCACCTTACCAGAAGGTATAACATTTTTGCTACTTCCTTTAGATGCAATCCACTCATGGTTGGATATATTTTTTAGCCCTAATATACTCCTGTTTTTTACATTTTGTACTACTTTTCCGATTAATTGCGTTGGTTTTATATCTTCATATCCAACTATGCTGTTTATAATTTCAGTACCTGGAAGTAAATCCAATATTTCATATTCATTTGCTCCACTTGCATATGAATATGTTATTTGTAGTTGATGTTGTACTTTAGGCTTTTTGACAGGTGTCTGTGCCTTGTCTTTATCTATAATTATTATCTTTTTCTTTTCCTCAAATCCCTTATTTGAATCAGCTATTACAACTCTTTCTGTATGCTTAGAATCTTTTTCGTTTTCGTTTTTCTCTAATTTATTATTATTTTTATTTTCAATAGAGTTTTCACTAAATTCTAGTATTTGCTCATTATTATCATTTGGCAAGTCTATAATATCCTTAAACTTAATTAACTTTTGGATAAATGTAGTTTCATATATTCGTAACTCCGGATTATTTATTCCATCAACAAAACTTTGGATAAAGACTATTTTTATATCATCTGTATAAACTTCATTCCAATCTTTTATCAATTTTGAGTGTATACCACGCACAGGCATATTACTTTTATCTTTGTAGCTATAAACAAATATCGGCTCTTTATACGCATTTAATTCGTCATTTTTAGTATAATAAACCGTATCTATTACTTTACTTCCTTCAAATGGATTACTGTCAAATAAAATCTCAAATAATAAAAACGCTAAACTATGCCTGTCAGTATTTATATTGGCTCTACTTTTATTGTTTAATATTTCTGGAGCAGAAGTTTTTTCATAATTAATGTCATAATTATAAGCGTTTTGTTCAACTATCTTTTCTGTATTTTTTATCTTACACTCATTTTGAGGAGTTATAACAATATCATTTAATGTTATAGAATTAAAGCACTTTTCTTGTTTATGAATGTCTTCAAATAATTTGCATACTTGAATACAGAGATTTAATTTTTCACTAAGATTGCTAAATTTCGTGTTTTCATATATGTAAGTTTCTTGTTTTTCTTTATTGATATTATTAGTTTCATGTATATTATTAATTTGATTTTCTTTATCTATATTTTTTTCTTTTTTAACATCATTTAAGTTATTAAAATCAAGTTTTAGATCTATATCTGTGGTTTCTGATTTCTCAATAGATAATGTATTTATCTCTAAATCTATTCCCCATTGCCTTTGTTGTTGCAATTTTTCCATCTTTTTAGCTTTTTGCCCATTTATAATATCATCAATCGAAATCTTACTTTTCTTTTCTTCTTTTACTTCTTCTTTTTCGTTTATTTCTTCTTGATTATTTTTATTTATATATAAGTAATCATCATCCAAATCATCTACATAAATAATTTCTTCGTTTGTTATTTCATTATTTTCTAATCTATCAGTTTGTTTATCATTATCAAATTCATCTGTTCTTTTTTCACTATCCATCAGCTCCACCTCCTGCCCTTATTTTTCTTTTATATTTAAATCAATTTCTAAAGTTGAAGATATTTCTTTTCCTCTTCTTTTAATTTTATGTGTTCTTCTTCTCTTCGCTTATCCTCAATATTTTTATTCAGTTCTTCTTCTTTTTCTTTATCTATTGTTTTGTACTTTTCTAGTAATGAGTCTATTTCCATTTTTCTACTGTCTATATGTTCTTCTTGAGATGTTATCTTACTCAATTCTTCTTGTATCTTTTTTATTTGTTCTTCTAATAGATGTTTTTGCTCTTTTAAATCTATATTTAACTTTTCTAACTCTTGTTTTTCACTGGCTAACTTTTCTATATTTTCATTGTTTTCGTTTTTTTGACTCAAAATCTGCTCATTATTTAATTCAAATATTTTTATCTTTTCTTTTGAATAATTTATTTCGTTATCTATTTCTTGTATTTTTTTCATATTTTCAAGATTTTTTATAATTCCGTCATAATTATCACTATTAAAAATAATCGACATGGAGATATCGTCTTGACTTCCTTGTTTTGATTTTTCTTCAAACTGCTCTCCTAGTTTTTCTTCCATATTTATTTTATCATCAATTGTATTTAAAGAACCTAACTCAGTTGCTATCGAATAATTATAATCTAAAAAATCTTTCTTATCTATAAATGAGTTATAAAGACCTGATGTTGATATCATAATCGCAAAAGGCATTTCATCAGAAAAATATGTAGTAAAGTTATTATATGCTTCATCATCACTTAATGTTTTTTTATAATTTCTATTTTCTATATTATCTATAGGTGTATTCATCTTCCCATTTTTATCTATTACTACAAAACTTCCATCTCCAATTAAAAATCCAAAACTACATTCTTGACTCATAACACCTACAGCCAGCGTAGTATCATAAATAGAAGATATGTTTTCAATATCAAAATCATTATCTAAGTATTTATCTATTTCATTTTGTGTAATTGGGTTCATATCTACATCTTCATTTATTTTTATATGCCATTTTGATATTGTCATTTTTATGATTCTATTTATAAGATATTGTTTATCATAATTATAAGCTTCAACAAATCTATTATAGTCATTCATATATTCATAAATACTTTCCTTTGCTGCCTCTGCTGCAAATTGTGACCCTCTATCACTTCTAAAATGCTTTTGAGAGCTATGTCCATCTGCCACCGCCGTCATAACATAATCTTTTCTCTCTAAATCCAATTCTGTATAATCTTCACATTCTCTCCCCTGATTTATATGTATTTGACCTGTTGTCACAGCACTAATTCCATTTAACAAAATCTTCACCTCCTATATTTTCTATTATATACAAAAATAAGCCCAACTTTTTAATAAGTTGAGCCTATTTATATATTGCAATTTATTATTTTCTTAAATAGATATTTTGGTCTTTTACTGTAGCCATTTCTCTTATTTGATTAGAATATTGTGATTCAATATGTACCATGTCGATAAATTCTTGTACTGAATTGAACCCACCTAACATTTCTCTAAGTGAAATTGCTCTGTTTGCAGTTTGTTCATTTACTCCAGGAAGTTTTAATAAATCTTCCTTTGGGCAAAAGTTTATATTTATATTGTTGTCATCTACACTTTGATACTCTGTAGTTTTATTATAAGATATATAGTCACTACTATGGAAGTTATGATGATCTTGTTCAAAAGTTTCATCATAATTTTCATTTTCAAATAAACTATCACTTGGATTATTTGAAATTGTATCGTAGTCTCTATACTCCATATTTGAGTGGTATGTGCTATCTAAATGTGTATCATTTCCACTACCTTTTATATAATCTTTTCCTTTGTAATGTCTTCTCACATCTTCTCTGATTTTGTCTAAATCTTTATCTTCTATTCCATTGGTAAGAATATAATCTCTTCTTATTAAGTATTCTCTTCTCACTAAAAATGAGTGAATAACACCTACTAATAAACTCACCAACCATACTAAAACTGCAACAGTTGATGCAAAACTAATAGGATCTGATACAATGAAAAATATAGATAAAATACCTACTAATAAGTATAATACTCCTGCTACCTTCCATTTAGTTGTCCTAGCCTTTGTTCCTATATATATGAATGATGCAAAAGAAAATCCCATGCATGAAAGTACAATCCACCACGAATTAAGAATTTCCCAGATTAAACCTCGTCTTGTTACTGACATATTTTCACCCTCTTAAGTAATTATTCTTTTTAAAATATATAGAAATTTTATTCATTTTATAACACAATTATATCATTTATAAGAAAGTAATATTTTATTTATTATATTTATTTTTATATTTGTTTTTCTTCTCTTACTTGTTTATTCTCAACTTTATCTATAAGCCATTGACCATTTTCTTGTATAACGATAAATTCCATATATTCTTTTCTAGATTTAGTTATTTCGCCTTCTTTTATGTTACTTTGAACGATTATGCCTACTCTATACTTTCCGCCTTCATCTTTCATGTTATCTTTAGTATATCCGATAACTTCTGTAGTTTTGTTTGAGCTTTGAGCAAGTGTATTAACTAATTCATTATGTAATTCACCTTCTGGAGTTATAAAGTTTTGTAAATAAGATATATCTCCTTTATTTGATGCATTTGCATAATTAGCCCAGTACTCTTTTATAACTGTATCAACTTGACTATTTAAATTTAAATTTTCATTATTGTCGTCTTTTTGTATAATTATATTAATATTGTATATTTCATCTCTATTATATAATATTCTAAGAGTAGTAGAACCTTCTTCTTTAGCTGATATTTTGCATTTATTTTGGTATCCAGATATATTAGCTAAACTAGTGTCATCAATTGAGTAAGATAATAAATCATTATTTATATCTTTGCCTTTTAAAGTTACTGATATTTCAGCTTCGTTATTTAGTTTTAATATATATCCGCTGTTTTCTTTTTCCATATTAGTTACTTGGATTTTGTCTATAGCTATAGCATTATTTTCGTCGCTATCTCCATTAATATCACTAAAGCCTATATCTATACTTTCTATTTTTTCTCCACCGTAATATACATTTATCGTCGTATTTCCATTTGACATTCTTATCAATTCACATTTATTATATGCGATTTTTCTATAAGTACAAATAGATGGATCATCTAATGCGTAAGATACCTTTTTTTCGTCTATTTTACCAGATTTACTGCCTTCTAGTGTAACTGTTAATGTAACATCTTTTCCTTCATCAAATGTATATATATCATTTTGTAATTCGTATTTTTCACTAAATTCTATATTCGATACACTTACATCTCCTGGGTCTGATAATAATTTATATCCAAAATATCCTGCTACTAATAATATTGGTATTAATAAAATCCATAAAAATCTCAGCTTACTTTTCTTTTTACCTTGTGGATAATCATCCTCATCATAATATTCTTCGTCTTCATCATCATAAGCTAGTTCATCTTCTTGTATGTTATGAATTTCTTCACTACTTGCTATATCTTCAGCTAATATTGATTGTTTGCTTTGTATAGATTTATCTTGTGATATTTTTTCATTTCTTTTTACTTCATATTCACTTAAGTTATCTATTTCTATATCACTCCAACCTAAAGCATACGATATATTATCTAGAATATAGTCCTTTCTTAGACCAGTAATATAATATTTTTCAAATATTTCTGTTGCCTTTCCTAAAATTTCTTGTCTACTTTGGTCATCTGAGCTCTTTCCTTCAACAAAGACTTTCATAATTCCTGAATTAATCGAATCTATTATCCAATTTATCTCAATTTCAGATTGAGGAATTAAATCTGTTAAAATAGCTTCTACCTTTCCGGGATTTAAAAGTGTATTTTTTCCAAAGTTATCAACTATATATCTTAGTGCTAAACTTAAGTTTCTTGCTTTTATGGTTTTCGCCATATTTTTTATCAACTCTCTCTCTTTTATTTTCTAATTTATATTATTACACAAATAGATATTTTTTGCTATATTGACAAATTTTAAATTCTAACTATATAAAAATTTGTATAAAATAAAACTAGCCTGTATTGTTTTATACAAGCTAGTTTTATTTATCAAATTATAAAAATATAATTAACTTATTTTAAATGGTATTACAGAGTTTAGAAGCCTTTGAGCATATTCATTTTCTGCAAATGCTAATCTATCACTTGAAATCTTTTCTACTATATTTCCTTGATATAAAAATAAAACTTCATCACATAAATTGGCAACTGCTTGTAAGTCATGCGCAATAAATAAATATGTCATATCCAATTCTTTTTTCAAGTCTTTTAACAGATCTAAGACTTGGGCTTGTATAGATACATCTAATGCACTTATCGCCTCATCTAATACCAAAATTTTAGGTTTTGTAGCTATAGCTCTTGCTATGCATACACGTTGTAATTGGCCACCACTTAATTCATAAGGATATCTATGTATTAAATTTGCTGATAGTCCTACTTTTTCAAGTAATTCTACAACTACATTATCTAAATTTTCAGTTTGACGTAAGGCAACTAGTGGTTCTGCAATAACTTGTTTTATTGTAAATTTAGGATTTGCAGATGATGTATAATCCTGAAATACTACAGTCATTTTCCCTGGATTTTCTTTTATCCATGATTTAACATTTTTTCCTTCTATAGTAATAGAACCTTCATTTGGTTTTTCAAGACCTAAAATTAAACGACTTAGTGTACTTTTACCACTTCCACTCTCCCCAATTAATCCTATGCATTGGCCTTCTTCTATTTCAAAGTCTATTCCCTTTAATACATGTAATTTATCTTTTTTGAAAAATCCTCCACCTATTTTAGAATAGCTTTTATGAACTCCTTTGACTTCTATCATCTTACATTACCTCCTCTTTTTTCATAGATTGTATAAATGATTCTGTAAGATGAATACGAGTGTCTATTAAGTACTTAGTATATTCATTTTCTGGATTTCTAAATACTTTTTGTGCAGGTCCACTTTCAACACAAATTCCGTCTTTCATAACCAAAATATCTGTCGCTAAATGCTGAACAACACCTAAGTCATGTGATATAAAAATAAGCGATGTTTGAGTAAGTTCTCTAAGTCTTATAAATTCCTCTACGACTTCCTTTTGATTTATTGAATCCAATGCAGTCGTTGGTTCATCAGCAATTATTATATCTGGTTTCATTGCTAAAGCTATAGCAATCATACATCTTTGTAACATTCCGCCTGAAATTTGGTGAGGATATTTTAATATAACTTGTTCTGGTTCTCTAATTAACATTTTTTCTAAGGAACTTATAGCTAAATTTTTAGCTTCTTCTTTTGATAAACCTAAATTTTCTACAAATGTCTCTATCATTTGGTATCCAATTGTATAAAGTGGGTCAAATGAAGTCATAGCGTCTTGAGGTATCATACATATTCTTTTTCCTCTTATTTTTCTTAATGTATTACCTTTTAATCCAACTAACTCTTGTCCATCAAATAAAGCACTCCCTGTTATTTTAAGCCAAGGATTAGTAAGACCTAATATAGCTTTTACTGTCATGGATTTTCCGCTACCACTCTCTCCGACTATTCCAAGACAAGAATTCTTTTTTAATATAAAATTATTTTTCTCAACAACTACTTCTCCATTTTTTGAATCAGTTATAGTCAAATCTTTCACTTCTAACAAATTCATTATTCATTCACCACCTTTTTCTTATAACTTGAATGTTTTGGATTGAATGCATCTTGTAGACAATCTCCAAAGAAATTAAATACTGCTACAACTATTAATATAGCCACACCAGGTATCATCATTTGACTTGGATGTAACATAAGTACAGTTTTCGCCTCATTTAGCATCATTCCCCACTCAGCTGTAGGTGGTTGGACTCCAAGACCCAAAAATGACATAGCTGATATATTAAGTATGATTCCACCTATATCTAATGTAGCAAGAACTGCAATTTCACCTAATGTCGCTGGTAATATGTGTTTTGTTATAATATGCCAAGTACTACACCCTGCAACTTTTGAAAATCTTATATAGTTTTTGTCATTATATTGTATAACTATAGATCTTATCATTCGTGTATACCATGCCCATTTTGCTATAATTGTCGCTATAACAAGGTTTTTCATACCTATTCCCAAAACCCCTATTATAGAAAGAATCATCACTTCACTTGGAAAAGATAGCATTATGTCACAAATTCTCATTATAACTTCATCTACCCAACCTCTAAAGAATCCTGATATAATACCTAATACACTTCCGATAAATATAGTAATTGCCATTGTATATAATGATACAAATATAGTTGTTCTCGCTCCATACATCATTCTAGACAACATACATCTTCCTAATTGGTCTGTTCCTAGAGGATATGCAGCAGACATAGCTGCAAATTTATTTGTTACATCAATTTCTGCTGGGTCGTGTGGAGCTAAAACAGGAGCTCCTATAGCAACTATAACAACTGCTGCTATCACTACCATACAAAATACTGCTATTTTATCTGAAAATAATCGTTTTAATACTGACATCTCTTTACTCCTTTCTTATTCTAGGGTCAATAGCCACAGATAAAATATCTACTAATAAGTTACATATTACGAATAATACTGCCATTAAAAGTATATATGCTTGTATTACTGGAAAATCACGATTGAATATTGCATCTACACATACTCTACCAACTCCAGGCCATGCAAATATATTTTCTACTACTACTGTACCTGCTATAAGCTTTGGAATAGACATACCTAAAGCTGTTAAAGATGATTGTAAAGAGTTTTTAAATATATGTTTTATTATAGTTGTTTCTTTAAGTCCTCTTATCCTAGCATAATAAACATAGTTTTCATGTTTATTTTGGACCATGTTATTTCTTATAAGTCTTACATAAGTTGAAATGTAAGCAAGTGCCAAGGTTATAGCTGGAAGAACTATAGAGCTAGGTCTTTCCATACCACTAGTTGGGAATAAATTCAGTTTTACTGAAAAAATCCATATTAATAAAAGCCCTACCCAAAAACTTGGCATAGCTGTTCCAACAAAGACTAACGCTCTTGCTAATTTATCTCCAAATGACCCTTCATATACAGCACAAAGTATTCCTACTAATACACTAAAAACTATTGTAATTAATAATGCTACAAAAGCTAATTTTATAGTATTAGGAATAGCTTGTCCTATTAAAGTTGCAACTGGTTTATTATTAACGTAACTATTGCCAAAATCCCCTTGTAAACTATCAGTTAACCATGTTACATACCTTTCTATATAAGGTTTATTAGTTCCCAATTGTTCTTCCATAGCCCTTACTGCTTCTTCTGTTGGAACGATTTCATTTACACGAAGTGCAACCTCAGCAGGATTACTAGGACTTAGACTTATAAGAGCAAACGATAAAAATGAAATTCCTATTAAGATAGGTATTACTGTTGCTAATCTTTTTAATATGTAATCTCTCATATTATCCCTTTCCATAATATATCTAATTTTTCTAAGTAATAAATAGAAGGGATTATAAAAATCCCTTCTTCGTAGCATTTAATACTGTGTTTTTTAGTCTTGTTCAAAATACATTTTTTCAAATGGTATTTCATATTGTGATGGGTTAAATGTTACACCTTTTAAAGCTTTTGTATGAACTGCTTTTGTTCTTGAATAACTTATTGGTATATAAACTGCTTCATCATGTATATAAGTAAGTACTTCTTTATACATTTCTGTACGCTTTTCTTCACTTGGTTCTATCATTAAGTCAGTTATAGTTTGGTCAACCCATTCTTTCTTTTCCATACCTACTTGAGCTTGGTAGTCACCATGTGCTGGTATTCTCCAAGAAGATAAGTAAGATTGAGGGTCATATGGTGTACCCCAAGATAAAGAGTATTGTAAATCGAAGTCACCACTTTTTTGTCTATCTAAGAATGATTGTTTTTCTTCTCCAACTATATTAAGTTTTACACCTATTGCTTTTAAGTCAGATTGCATATACTCACTGATTGTTCCTTCTTGAGAGTTATCTGAATTGTAGTATATAGTTATCTCAAATTTTTTACCATCTTTATATCTATATCCGTCATCTCCCATTTTCCATCCAGCTTTATCTAATAATTCACCAGCTTTTTCTTTGTCATAAGAACGAACTTCTAAGTCTATATCACAGTAAGGAACTGTTTTTGCCATTAATGTATCAGCAACTTCTTCTGTACCATTTAATACACCGTCTACTATAGCTTGTTTATTTATAGCATATTGTAAAGCTTGTCTTACTTTTTTATCTCCAGTTATATCTTGGTGAGCATTTAATAATATAGCTCTTGATGCTACTGGATCACTCATATCTGTTACGTATTTTCCTTCAGATTCTAATTTTTTGTATGAATCCATATCGATTTGGTCACCATCAGCTCCATATAATAAGTCAACTTCACCTTTTTCAAGTGCCATTAATATTGTTTGAGCATCTGGCATAACTCTCCATTTAACTTCTTTTACTTTTGGTTTTTCTCCCCAATAATCTTCGTTAGTGTCAAATATTGCATATTCATTTTCTTTATGTTCAGATAATACATATGGACCTGTTCCTGCATATCCATTTACACCGTTTTTAGTTTCACCATCAATAAAACATTTAGGTGATATCATTCTGAAAGGACGAACTAAAGCTAGTTCTGTTAATGTTGGATAATATGCGTGTTTTAATACTAGTTTGAATGTATATTCATCTACAACAACATTTTCTTCAATTTCATTAACCATATCTAACCAAGAATGTCTTTCTATATTAGATACTATAGCATCCATGTTTAATTTTACTGCTTCTGCATTAAATTTTTCCCCATCAGTAAATTTAACGTCTTTTCTTAAGTAGAAAGTATATTCTTTTCCATCATCTGATATTTCCCAACTTTCAGCTAGACATGGCTCTATACCTTTTTCAGTTTCTTTTACTAAAGATTCAAATACCATGTTTTGTGCTGACATTTCTCCACCATAAAGATGTGGATTTATATCCCTAATATCTTTTGTACAAGCGTATACTATTTGATCTTTATTTTCAGTACCTTCCCCTGCACTACTACTGCTGCATCCTACTGCCGACATGCATATAAGTGCACTAAGCGACAGAGCTAAAACCTTTTTTAATTTTTTTAGTTTCATTTAAATTTTCCTCCCCTTTTTTACGCAAAAAAAAATTATGAAAATTTGCATAGCAAAGTATGCACAAACAAATATGCATCTTTGCATTGTAAAATTTTCATAATTTTATTCTCAGTTAAAGTATTTTATTTTAATATAATCTAATATAAATATGTGTACTGTAAAATTATAACAAACCACTTTAATAATTTCAAGTTTTTTCCATTTTATTTATCATTTTAAAAATATACTATCTTCGCAATGTAGGTTTTTATATTATTTTAATCCCTTTATACCATTTCAACTCTTTCAACAGTAGTCTTTTTTATCCAACTGCTTTTATAGTAGTAAATACTCATTGCTATATTAGTAAGTATCCATGTTAGTGGATAACTTGCATATACTATTCTTACATCTTTCACAATTCCCATCATAACAACAAGCCAACCTACTCTAAATCCGCACATACATACAAGACCTATTATCATAGGTACAAAAGTCTTTCCTGCGCCTCTAAGCACACCTGATAATATTTGGTTCATTGCATATATAAAGTAAAGTGGTACGATAAACATTATAAATTGTGAACCGTATTTTACTACTTCTTTTTCTTCTGTGAATATGTGTAATATAGGAGTTTTAAATAACATTATTATTCCACCAATTAATACTGTCATTCCTACACACATTTTCATGCTTAAAGATTTACCTTTTTTAACTCTATCAACATTTTTTGCCCCAATATTTTGTCCTATAAAGTTACTTGCAGCCATTGCTAATGCTTCAATTGGCATATAAATAAATCCTTCTACTTTGTAATATACTGTAAGTGCAGCCATTACGTCTAATCCAAATAGATTTACTTTTGATTGAACTATTATATTTGAGAAACAAACTAATACAGATTGTAGACCTGTTGGTATCCCAATTAATAATATTCTTTTTAAGATTTCTTTGTCTATTTTTATTTTGTTTAAATGAAGTTTATAAATTTCATCAGTAGTTAATAATTTTCTCATTATTAAAATTGCTGATAAAGTTTGTGATAATGTCGTCGCTAATGCAGCCCCCATTACGCCCATATTAAATACTATTATAAATACTAAGTCTAAGATGATATTTAAAACTCCAGCAGCCCCTAAGTAATAAAGTGGAGTCTTGCTATCACCCATAGCTCTCAATATTCCTGTTCCCATATTGAAAATCATCATAGGTATCATACTCAAGAAATAAACTTTAATGTATGTAACTGCATGACCAATTACATTTTCTGGTGTGTTCATAAGTTTTAGAATAGTTTCTGCACTTAATAAACCAACTACCATTAAAATTATCCCTGATATAAAACTAAGTCCCATTGTTGTATGTACTGTTTTTGATACTTTTTCTTCATCACTTTCCCCAAAACATTGTGATAAAACAATACTAGATCCATTGGATAGTCCAATAAAGAAGTAAATCATAAATACAACTACTAAGTTACATGTTCCAACTGCGGCTAAAGCATTAGCACCTACAAATCGTCCAACTATTGCCGTATCTACTGTGTTATATAGTTGTTGGAATAGATTTGAAATTAAAATAGGAATTGCAAATAATACAAGTTGTTTCGAGATATTACCCTCTGTCATTTGTGTTACTGCCATATATATCCTCCTTTTATTCCCACAAATTAGATTTATCTTTTATTAATGGTATTACCATATAATATCATTAAATGAATACTTGTTCATATATCATTCTACAATATAATTTTAGTTTTTAATATTCCATTTTGTTATATCAAAAATTTATTTTACAATTAAAATTTCTCTTTTGGCACGATAGCGGCAATTCTAAATCACACTCTTGCATTAAATCATTATCTAGTAGTATATCTTGTGTATTTCCATCAGCAAATATTTGCCCCTCTTTTAATACAACTGTTCTATCACAAGTATCTAATATCATGTCCAAATCATGACTAGCTATTACTTTTGTATAATCAAAACTATTTAAAAGATTTATTAAATTTCTTCTCGCTTTTGGGTCTAGTGCAGAGGTTGGCTCATCCATTATAAGTATTGATGGGTTCATTGATATAGCTGTTGCAATAGCGGCTAAGTTTTTTTGTCCTCCTGATAATCTATATGGAGCCCTATTTTTTAATTCTAATATTCCGACCTTTTTTAGTGACTCCGTAACTCTTTTATCGACTTCTTCTCTGCTCAATTTATAATTTTTAGGGCCAAAAGCTACATCTTCGTATATACTTGTTGTAAAAAGTTGATCTTCTGGATTTTGAAATACAAATCCAATATCTTTTCTAATTTGCGATAGATTTTTTTTATTTACTTCCAATGAATTAATTTCTATTTTTCCACTTGATGGTCTATTTATCCCAGTTAGTTGAAGTAATAAAGTGGATTTTCCTGCTCCATTTGGTCCCACAATACCAAGCGATTCACCTTTATATAAAGTTAAATCTATATGTTTTAATGCTTCATAACCATCTGGATATTTATAATATAAATTTTTAATTTCAATACTAATATCTCTCATTGTATAGACTTCCTATCTCGATTTTTATAAAATATTCACAACTAAACTTCCTATAAATAATGCTATATTTATAAATTTAATTATTATAAAAAATAAAATCCAAAATAACATATATAAATAATCTTTTAGTAGCATTTTTTCATTAGTAAATGTAACATATTCTCCATCAAACCCTCTCAAAATCATAGCGTTGTATATTCTATCTGCTCTCGAAAAACTTCTAAGTAATAAATGACCTAAAAGCGAACCCCATAGTCTACAGTTTATTCCCTTTTGGTTTGGAGCTCTTAACATATATGCATTATATACTTCACTAACTGACTCTATAAGCACAAATATATATCTGTACATAAACACTATTTGATTTGTAAAAACTTTTGGTACTTTTATATCTCTAAGAGATTTTGCAAGACCTTCTATTCCGGTTGTGCAAATAAGCAAAATACCCGCAGTAATAGTGAGCATCCCTTTTATAAATAATGATATAAGCGAAATCGCCCCTAATGTTATAGGAACGATTCCAAAATAAAATGCTACTGTTCTTTCAAAGATTAAGTTAAAAACGCCTAATCCTATTATGACTGGTAAACCTATAAGAGATGCTTTAAGAACTAATTTTAGAGGTATATCAGCTAAATATATTATCAGTATTGGGTAAATTATAAATGGAAGCAATCCTGAAATATTGTATTTTGGAAAAGACACTACAAATACTATGTATAATATAGTTATTATTAGTTTTGCAACAGGGTTTATGCCATGTATAATACTCTTTTGTTTTCCCAAATCATCAATTTTATTCAATTTATATATAGACTCACTCAAACTAGACATTTAAAGCATCTCCTTATATTTTACTAAGCATGTTTTTTAGTGTTATTATCTGAAGTTTTTTTAACCTTACTTGCTCCAAATCCAATTAATGCAGCTAGTCCAAGTGTTATAGCTGAACCAACTATACCAGAAACACTAGTCCCTGCAGTATTTTCTGCGTCTGATTTAAATGCATAGTCTGGTAAAAACGCTGTACTTTCTTGTACTGATTCAAGTGTTTTTGATACATTATTACTTCTATCTAACTCAGTACTTCCTGTTACTTTTTGTATTGACCATTCAAGCCCATCAGGATTTGCTGATGCAAATAAAGATAATCCTCCACCTATTAAAGCTGCTACAACTACTAAAACTAAAGCAACTTTTTTAACACTCACATTTTCTTTTACACTACTTCCATCATATCCAATAAGTAGTTCTGGTTTTGCATTATAAATAAATATAAGTACGCATCCTGTTAAGATTCCTTCAACTAAACCTATTGCTAAATGTATTGGTTGCATTAGAATCACAAAAGTACTAAATGGAAGTTCTGTTACACCTGATAACATTGTCTCACAAACTACTCCAAATGCTCCAAGTTGAAGTGAAATTACAACTGAAATTATGGATGCAATCATGATTTTTGTAGGAGTAAATCCATTTTTTAAGATTTTTTTATATATAAATGGAAATCCTATAAAGCATGCAAAAAATCCCATATTAATCATGTTGCAGCCGAGAGCTAAAAGTCCTCCATCAGCAAAGAATAAACATTGAATTACTAATACGGAAGCTATTGTCAAAAATCCTGCCTCAGGACCTAATAATGATGCTAATAAAATTCCGCCTCCAATATGTCCACTTGAGCCTGTACCTGGAATTGTGAAGTTTATCATTTGTGATGCAAATACAAATGCTCCAAGTACCCCCATTAAAGGTATTTTTTTATCAAAACTAATTGACTTAGGGTTGTCTAGATCTTCTAAATCACCTTTTGATAATTTTGTTGCAGAATAAGCCAATGTTCCTGCTGCAGCTACCCACATAACTCCACCAACTGCTGGTGATAATAAAGCGTCTGCCATATGCATAAATACCATCTCCTTAAAATTAGCATTAAAAAAATTCACTTCGTTCATATCGCCAACGAATCAAAGATTCCGTTGCTTAAGTTAATAAGTTGGAAATTATACATTATCCACAAACCAGATAATGTATAATTTCCTTATAATTTAAAAAACCACAAAAACATATAGTTCTCAAAGAACTTCTAAGCCTTCGTGGTTTAATTTCATAATTTATATTTTTGTGGTTAATTTAGTTAAATAGTAGCACTATATTTTTTTATTGTCAACAAATAGATAAATTTCACTTTTTTGCAGTCCTATATTGCTTATGTACTTCCATATTCACAAATATTTTTAAATATTTTTCCAATTTTAATTGACATAGTTTGCATTCTTCTATACAATTTAAGTATAAATTAAGTTATTGATAAAATATGTTTGAAAACATGCAAACCAAGTCAGAAGACTTTGTAGTCTTTTGGCTTTTTTTATTTTTCTATAACTTAATTCATATTCTACTTTCCCCAAAAGATAGAATAGAAAAATAACCCTGTCTTATAATATGTATTTTTTATTTTAATCAATCACCTCAAGGGTGATTTTTTTTTATTAAAAACTAAAATCCATAAAGTCTGTATATAGACTTTATGGATTTTAGTTTCGTTTATTTACTTTAATCATAATATTTATGAGTTATTTATATTAAATATAATTAAATTTGATTTATTATATTTGCTTCGCTATTAAATCGCCCATTTCTTTTGTTCCAACTACTTCTCCAACACCATTGTAGATGTCTTTTGTTCTATATCCTGCATTTAAGACATTTTCAACTGCATCTTCAATTGCTTTTGCTTCTTCTTCTAATTTAAAACTATATCTAAGCATCATAGCCACTGATAATATTGTAGCTATTGGGTTTACTATGTTTTGACCTGCTATATCAGGTGCACTACCATGAATTGGCTCATACATCCCGAAGTCGTCTTCTCTGACAGATGCTGATGGTAACATCCCAATAGAGCCAGTTATCATTGATGCCTCATCTGATATTATATCTCCAAATATGTTATTAGTTACTATAACATCAAATTGAGAAGGGTCTTTTATTAATTGCATAGCTGCATTATCTACATACATATATGATAATTCGACTTCTGGATATTCTTTTGATAATTCATTTAAAATTTTTCTCCATAATTTAGAGCTATCAAGAACGTTGGCTTTATCTACACAAGTTAATTTTTTATTTCTTATCATTGCTGTTTCAAAAGCCTTTTTGCCTATTCTTCTTATTTCGTTTTCGTCGTATTTTTCAACATCATATGCAAACTCAATGCAATCTTCTATTCCTGTTTTTCTTTCTCCAAAATAGATTCCTCCTGTAAGTTCTCTTACAACGACAAAATCTATACCTCTTTCTACTATGTCAGCTCTAAGTGGAGATGCTTCTTTAATACTTTCGTGCATTGTTGCTGGTCTTAAATTTACAAATAATCCAAGACCAGATCTAAGAGCTAATAGACCTTTTTCTGGTCTTCTTTCGCTGTCTATATTGTCCCATTTTGGTCCACCAACTGCACCTAATAAAACTGCATCACTTGCTTTGCATATATCTAGCGATTCTTTTGGTAGTGGTTCTCCTGTTTCATCAATTGCTGCACCACCGCCTAATACATTTGTATATTTAAATTTATGATTATATTTTTGAGCTATTTTGTCTAAAACTTTTAATCCTTCGTTTACTATTTCTGGACCGACACCGTCCCCTTTTATTACTGCTATATTAAAATCCATCTATAATAATCCCCCTAGTTGACTTCTTTTCCCTTATATTTTTATTATTTTTAATTTATTTATATAATTTATTTCTACAAGTATATTTACTAATTTATTATCTTATATTTGATAATTTATTTTTATGTTTGTAGTATATTTTATTTATTTTTTTCTATTGATTTAATTAAGCCGCCATTTTGAATTATATTTTGCATAAATTCTGGGAATGGTTCTGCTTGATAAGTTTCGTTTTTTGTTATGTTTTTTATTACACCTGTATTGAAGTCAATTTCAACTTTGTCGCCTTCTTCAATTCCTTTTGCTGCTTCGTCACATTCAAGTATTGG
Organism: Clostridium sp. 2218st1_F5_2218SCRN_220325; assembly: GCF_039062665.1. Taxonomy (NCBI): domain Bacteria; kingdom Bacillati; phylum Bacillota; class Clostridia; order Eubacteriales; family Clostridiaceae; genus Clostridium; species Clostridium sp. 2218st1_F5_2218SCRN_220325. The sequence continues at coordinate 63,391 of NZ_JBCLNH010000002.1, forward strand.
AAGACCTATGTTTATTGCATTTCTATAAAATATTCTAGCGAAAGTTGATGCTATTACACAAGATATTCCACTTTCTTTTATCGCTATTGGAGCGTGTTCTCTTGATGAACCACACCCAAAGTTTTTGTTTGCTACTATGATGTCTCCTTCTTCTACTTTTTGAGCAAATTCTTTATCTACATCCTCCATACAGTGAGATGCTAATTCTTTCATATCAGGAGTATTTAAGTATCTCGCTGGTATGATTACATCTGTATCTATATTATCTCCGTATTTAAAAACTTTTCCACTTGCTAACATATTATTTTTCCCCTCCACAAACTTCACTTGGTGATGATATTTTTCCTGTTATTGCAGATGCAGCAGCAACTGCTGGACTCGCTAAATAAACTTCTGATTCTGTGTGTCCCATTCTTCCTACAAAGTTTCTATTTGTTGTTGATACTGCTCTTTCGCCTGCTGCCAATATTCCCATATGTCCACCTAAACATGGGCCACATGTTGGTGTCGAAATTGCAGCACCTGCAAGTACCATATCAGTTATATATCCTTTTTCTATTGCTTCAAGGTAGATTGCTTGTGTTCCTGGGAAAACTATACATCTTACATCATCAGCAACTTTTTTACCTTTCATTATTTCGGCAGCAATTCTCATATCTTCAATTCTACCGTTTGTACATGAGCCGATTACAACTTGATCAATTTTTATATCTTCAGTTATTTCGTCAGTAGTTTTTGTGTTTTCTGGTAGATGTGGAAATGCTACTGTCGGTCTTAACCCGCTTAAGTCTATTTCAATTACTCTGTCGTACTCAGCATCTTCATCTGCTTCATATACAGTTGGTGTTTTTTCTATTGTTTTACATGGATGTGAGTTTATATATTCTTTAGTTTTTTCATCAACAGGGAATATTCCGTTTTTAGCCCCTGCTTCTATAGCCATGTTACATATTGTAAATCTGTCATCCATTGATAAGTGTTGCACACCATCTCCCACAAATTCCATCGACATATATCTAGCTCCATCAACTCCGATTTCGCCGATTATGTGTAAGATTATATCTTTACCACTTATCCATTTAGATGGTTTATTTTTTAGAACAAATTTGATTGCTCCAGGTACCTTAAACCATGCCTTTCCTGTCGCCATGCCAGCTGCCATATCAGTCGAACCTATACCTGTTGAAAATGCACCAAGTGCTCCGTATGTGCAAGTATGTGAATCAGCACCGATTACTACATCACCTGCTGTTACTAATCCCTTTTCTGGTAATAAGCAATGTTCTATTCCCATTTGACCAACATCAAAATAGTTTACGACTTCTTTTCCTCTTGCAAAAGTTCTAGCAACTTTACATTGTTCTGCACTTTTTATATCTTTATTTGGTGTGAAGTGGTCACATACTATTGTGACTTTAGTATTATCAAATACTTCATCTATTCCTAATTTATTAAACTCAGTTATTGCAACTGGAGTAGTTATATCATTTCCTAAAACTAAATCTAAGTTAGCTTCTATTAATTGTCCTTTTTTTACTTCATCCATACCAGCGTGTTTTGCTAATATTTTTTGTGTCATTGTCATCCCCATCGGCATATCCTCCCAATTATTCTTAGTTTACATTCATTTTTATATAGCTCTTATTAATAGCGTTCATAAGTGCGCTTATTGCTGCCGTATTGATATTTTCAGAAATTCCAACTCCGAAATATGGTTCGTCTGCACCTGTATCAATTTGAATATAAGCAACCCCTTTAACATGTGAACCTTCACCAAGAGCATGTTCATGGTAGTGAACGAATTTATAGTTTTTAAGTGGTTGTAATTCTTTTTCATCTTGTTGCATTAATGCATTACTAAATGCATCTACTGGACCATTACCAGTTCCTTTAATTGTATAATCATGGCCGTCAAAGTTTATTACTGCTTCTAATGATAAGCTATTTGTCTCTATATTATTGCTATCAACATCAAATGAATCAGAATCTACTGAGCTTATTTTATATTTTGTTAATTTGTATGGTGTTTCTATATCGATATACCATTTTTTAAATAAGTTGAATATCTCTTGTGGAGAAAGTTCTTTACCCATTGAGTCTGAACATCTTTTTACTACTTTTCCAAAGTATGTCTGCATAGCTTTTGGCATATTATATCCAAATTCGCTTTCCATGATATATGCTGCTCCACCTTTACCAGATTGAGAATTTATTCTTATTATTTCTGTGTATTCCCTTCCTAAATCGTGAGGGTCTAATGGTAAATATGGAACTTGCCATACATATTCACCTCTAGATTCTCTAGCTTTCATTCCTTTTCTGATTGCATCTTGGTGTGAACCAGAAAAAGCAGTAAAGACTAAATCACCGACATATGGATGTCTTTCATGTATATTTAATTTTGTGCAGTTTTTGTATATATCTGCTATTTCATTTATATTTGAAAAGTCTAGCTCAGGATCTACACCTTGTGCGTACATATTCATTCCCACTATTAATATGTCTAAGTTTCCTGTTCTTTCACCATTTCCAAATAATGTACCTTCTATTCTATCTGCTCCTGCTAATAATCCTAACTCAGCAGCTGCAGTTGATGTCCCTCTATCATTGTGTGGATGTAAACTTATTGTCACACAATCTCTATTTTTAATATTTTTGCTGAACCATTCTATTTGGTCTGCATATCTGTTTGGTGTAGTCATTTCTACAGTTGATGGTAAATTTATTATCATCTTATTTTCTTGTGTTGGCTCCCAAACATCCATAACAGCCTCACAAATTTCAAGAGCATATTCCATCTCAGTTCCTGTAAAACTTTCTGGTGAATATTCAAATTGGAAGTTTGTTTCTGGATATTTAGCTGCTTCTTCTTTCATTAATTTTGCCCCTTTAACAGCTATTCCTATTATTTCGTCTTTTTCCATATTGAACACTACATCTCTTTGTAATACTGATGTTGAATTATATAAATGCACTATTGCATTTTTACATCCTCTTAATGCATCAAAAGTCTTTGTTATTAAGTGTTCTCTTGATTGAGTTAAAACTTGTACCTTAACATCATCTGGTATTAAGTTCTCATCTATTAACTTTCTTAAAAAGTCGTATTCAATTTGTGACGCTGATGGAAATCCTATTTCGATTTCTTTGAATCCTACATCTAACAACATTTTAAACATTTTCATTTTTTCATCTACGCTCATTGGAGTAGGTAGTGATTGATTCCCGTCTCTTAAATCTACACTACACCAAATAGGTGCTTTTGTGATATCCTTGTCTGGCCATTCACGATTTGTAAAGTTTTTTGGTTGAAAGTCTGGTTTTACATATTTTTTATAATTAAACTCACTATTTCTCATTTTTTATCCCCCTGTATTAACTATTCACATTGTGTATTTTGTATATTATTCAGTATTTTCTGATATTTAGTTTGAGTATTTTTCCGCTTTACTCAGTTATTTGTACTATTTGCCCATGTACTTATTTAACATATGTGCCTTTATATGTGTTTATATTCCCTAGTTATTTTTTATTTTGTGCTTTTTTATTCCCTATTATTTTTCTCTTATCGAGTCCCAGTTATTATTAGTTATTTACCAAATATTAAAAAAATTTAAAATTTAATTGAGATTGGCCTTATCTCTTTTATTTTTTGTGTTAAAAAAACCCCGTCTCTAAAAATTAGAGACGAGGTTGTATTCTCGCGGTACCACTCTAGTTAGCTTATAAAAAGCTCACTCTGTAACAGTTAAAATTAACTGTCTGCCTTATAACGTAGACTAACGTTTTACCCTAGGTAAACAGCTCCTAGACAAGTTCAGATTCATCCACTGCCAAATCACACCAGCCTTTGGCTCTCTGTAAGCTTCATAAATTCCTACTACTTCTACTCAACGCCTTTGTTTAGTTTTTGTTGTTATTTTGTGTATTTTCTTAACTTAATTAAAATAATATATTATTTACCATTTATTGTCAATAAATTTTTATATATTTTCTTCAATTCATTAAATTCCGAAAAATTCTATAATTTGATCTTCCCAATAATTGATTACTAATTCTTTTGGGAAATTAGCTTCTTCAATTATTGCTTCTGCATATTGGAAAACTCCTATATCATAACATATATGAGAGTCTGTTCCCATTATTATTCTTACACCGTATTCTTTACAAAGTTCTAGGTATTTCAGTATATTTTCTCTAGCGCCCTCTCTAGATGTATTTGGTGATAATGATGAATTATTTACTTCTAATAATATATTTTTTTCTTTTGCTTTTTTTACTATAGCTTCATAATCAAGCTCATATCTAGCGTCATCTGGATGACCTATTATTTTTACTTTTTCTTTATCCATAACGTTAAGGATTGCCATTGTATTGTCTTCTTTAGTAGATGGTTCTATACATACTATATGAAGACTAGCTATTAGATAATCAAGACCATCAAGAGCTTTTGAATCTAATTCGTCTATATTTCCATTAACATCAAGTATATTAGCTTCCATACCTCTTAATATTTTAACGCCATCCATTTCTCTTGGAACTACTTTTAGATTGTGAAAAAAGTATTCTGCTGGTCCGCCTGTCATTGTTGAACCATGGTCAGATGTCCCAAGAAATTTCATGCCATGTTTTTTAGCAAATTGTATATTTTCATGTATCGTGCTGTAAGCGTGTCCACTTGCAACAGTATGTGTATGCATATCTATTATTGCTTTCATTATTCTTCCTCTCTATGATATTTAGTATAAAATGATTCAAGCTGCCCCAATACTGAGACAGCTCTTATTTTAATGTTTAATTATTATTTTCCAGCTTTTTTTATAGCGTCGCCAATTGTAGCACCTAAAGATTCTTCAGGTTTCATAAATTGAGTGTAATCTTCTTCTGGCTCTGCATTAACTTCTTTTATAGATATTAACATTCTTTTTTCTTCTGGATGGAAGTTTAATATTTTAGCTTCTATTTCATCACCAGGATTTACTACGCTGCTTACTGTTGGAACTCTTTTTTCGCTTAATTGAGATATTGGTAAATAAGCTTCAACACCTTCTTTTATTTCAACGAAAGCTCCTCTATCTATAGTTCTAACAACTTTACCAGTTATAACATCACCAACAGCAACTTCTTTAGCTATTAATTGCCATGGATCGTTGTTTATATCTTTTACTGCTAAAGCTATTCTATTATTTTCTTTATTTACTTCTAATACATAAACGTCTAATTCTTGTCCTTCAGAAACTACATCTTCAACAGACTCTACTCTTTTCCAAGCTAAGTTGTTTATATGAGCTAATCCTTCTAAACCTTCACCGATATCTATGAAAGCTCCATAAGGCATTATTTTTGTTACTTTACCATGTATTTTTTGTCCTACTTCAAGAGAATCGAATATGTTTTGTCTAGCTTCTTTAACCCTAGCTCTTTCTGCATCTCTTTCAGCTTTAACTTTAGCTCTTTCTGCGTCTCTTTCTGCTTTTTCTCTTTCTTTTCTTTCTTGTCTTTCTACATTTATTCTTTCTTGTAATACTTCTCTATGAGATGCAACATATTTGTTTCTGTTTGTGTTGAATTCTATTATATAAACTTCTAAATTTGCACCAACATATTCTTTTGTATCGTTTACAAATTTAGTGTCTATTTGAGATATTGGTATAAATAATTGAATTGATTTGTATTTTGCAAATACACCTCTTGGTATAGCTTTTTCAACATATGCAGTAACTATTTTATGTTCGTTATATGCTGCTTCTACATCTTTTAAGTCTTGTTCTTTATCTGCTAATACTTTTGATAATCTTACAGTACCATCTTTAGGAGATACTTTAGTTATAACAGCAGATACTTTGTCGCCAACTTTATAAACATCAGCAACTTCTTTGTCCTTTTCTATATTTAAATCGTCTGATATGATTACTCCGTCAAATCCACAATCTAAACCAAGTACAACTGCATCATGAGTTACTTTAGTTATAGTTCCTGTTATAAGTTCCCCTACTTTTAATTTGTCTAACTGTTGTTCTTGTTGGTCTAACAGCTCTTGCATTGATAATTCATTAGTCATTTTATAATACATCCTTTCACACGTTTATCTTATTAATCCTATAAGTATTATTATACCATTAATCGTTAAAATACCTACAGTTTTATCACAAAATTTATACATAAATTTTATTTATTTTACAAATAATCGACGTTTTTAATATATTCTTATTTTTTCAATTTCTAAATAAGAAATTCCCTCTTCTAATGATTAATGTATATTTTTTTGCTATATCTTAATATTATACTAAATTTTTTGTAATTTTACATCAATCTGACAAAACTTGGTACGATTTATTTCCTAAATTCTCTAAAAACTGCACATCATACACTAAATCCATATATGAATATGATTTTAAATACTCCATATAATAGAATCGATATTTTAAATATTTTAGATATAAGGATGATAATTATGAATTCAAATAACTATAAAAAGCAACTTAAGAAACAAAAACAAGAATTAGAAAATTTAATTTCTGAAATGGAGGATAACACTCTATTTGGCGATACTACTCACCACACAAGCGAAAGATATAGCTCTGGCGAATTATCTAGTTATGATAACCATCCCGGAGATATTGGAACAGAAGTCTATATGAATGACATGCAAAATAGTCTTACTGACCATCAAAAATACCAACTTGATAAAGTAAACGAAGCATTATCAAAAATAGACGATAATTCATTTGGCTATTGCGAAAGATGTCATCACAAAATAGAACCAGAAAGACTCGATATTCTTCCAGAAACTCAACTATGTGCTCATTGTGCACAACAAACTGAAACTTACTCTAAATACGATAATACTGAGCAATACGACGCAAATAATATAAATATGGACCCTCATTTTTATTCAGAATACGTCACAGATTTAACTGATTTAAATAAAAACGGATCATCTGTAAATGAAAATTGTCCGAGAGATAAGGATGATTTATTTTATAGTAATTAAAAATATGCATAAAATAAGTGTTGTAAATTTTACAACACTTATTTTTATTTGTATTCTTATTTCTATTTAAAACTTATATATAATTTTTCATCTGTAATTTCAACAAATATTAAGTATTCTTATCTACACTAATACACTTTTATAAATTTTATAAAATTCTCTCCTACTTTTATATTTAAACAAAAAAATAGAAGGTGAAAATCACCTTCTTCTTGGTAAATAATTAATACATTTAAATAACTGGGCACTATATGTATATATTTATTGTATATAATTTTAGATTTTTGTGCAACTTTTTTTATAGTTTTTATCACAAATTTTTTTATTCTTTCCCTTGATTATGCTACTATTTGTTATAGAAAGGTTATAAAGTTTGAGGTGATTATATGTACGATTTAAGAGATAAATTATTTGAGTTATCTGATGATAAGTTTAAAACATTTCACAGTAGATTATGTCCAAATACGGATAATATAATAGGGGTTCGTCTTCCACTATTAAGACAACTTGCAAAAGAAATTGCAAAGGGAGATTGGAGAAATTTTTTGTCTAACTCTAAAGAAGAATATTATGAAGAAATTTTAATAAATGGATTAGTCATAGCATATGCTAAATGTGATGTAGAAGAAAGATTAAATTATATTGAGAGTTTTGTTCCAAAAATAGATAACTGGGCTATTTGTGATAGCTTTTGTAATACATTGAAATTTGTAAATAAAAATAAAGAAATCATGTGGGAATTTATTCAATCTTATCTTAAATCATACAACGAATTCGAAATAAGATTTGCTGTTGTAATTATTCTAAATTACTACATTACTGAAGATTATATAGATTTAGTATTAAAAACTTTAGACAATATTAAACACGATGGCTATTATGTTAAAATGGCCGTTGCATGGGCTATTTCTATGTGTTTTATCAAATTTGAAGAAAAAACTATGGCTTATCTCAAAGATAATAGCTTAGATGATTTTACATATAATAAATCTCTACAAAAAATCTGTGAATCTCTTCGTATAGATAAAAATACAAAAGAATTGATAAAATCTATGAAGAGATAGGTTTAATCTTAAATAATATAAATTTATAGGGGGTATTTTCTATGAAAAAATATGACGTGATTATTATAGGTGCAGGTCCTTCTGGGATATTCTGCGCTTATAAACTAATAGAAAATAATAAAGATCTAAATATATTAATGATTGAAAAAGGCAGACCTATCGAAAAAAGAAATTGCCCTAAACGTAAAACTAAGAAATGTGTTGGTTGTAAACCATGTTCAATAACTACTGGGTTTGCAGGGGCAGGTGCTTTTTCTGACGGTAAATTATCTTTATCACCAGATGTCGGGGGCAACCTTCCAGAAATATTAGGATATGATAAAGCTATCGAACTTATTAAGGAATCTGATGATATATACTTAAAATTTGGAGCTGATACTAAGGTATATGGAGTTGATAAAGAAAAGGAAATTATAGAAATAAGAAAAAAAGCTATCACTGCTAACTTAAAGTTAATTGAATGTCCTATAAGACATCTCGGCACTGAAGAAGGTTATAAAATTTATTCAAAACTTCAAGACCATCTATTATCATCTGGAATAGATATTATATTTAATACTATGGTTGAAGATATAATCATAGAAGATAATACGGCAAAAGGAGTTGTCTTAGATGATGGGCGTGAATTTTTCGGTGATGAAATCGTAAGCGCAATTGGACGTGAAGGCTCTGAATGGTTCTCAAATATATGTAAAAAACACCATATAGAGACCCAAGTAGGTACTGTAGATATTGGTGTTCGTGTTGAAGTTAGGGATGAAGTTATGGAATTTTTAAACAAAAACCTATATGAGGCTAAATTGGTATACTATACGCCTACATTTGACGATAAAGTTAGAACATTTTGTACTAATCCATCAGGTGAAGTCGCTACTGAATATTATGAAGATGGGCTAGCTGTTGTAAATGGTCACGCATATAAATCAAAAGAATTTAAAACTAACAACACAAACTTCGCACTATTAGTATCTAAAAACTTTACTAAACCATTTAAAACACCGATAGAATACGGTAAGCAAATCGCTCAACTTAGCAATATGTTGTGTGATGGCAAGATATTAGTCCAAACTTTTGGTGATTTTCAAAGAGGAAGAAGAACTACAGAAAAAAGACTTTGTAGAAATAACTTAATTCCTACACTTAAAGATGCAGTCCCTGGTGATTTATCTTTAGTTATACCTCATAGAATAATGGTCGATATAAAAGAAATGATTTTAGCATTGGATAAAGTTACTCCCGGCATTGCAAGTGATGAAACTCTACTCTATGGAGTTGAGGTCAAATTTTACTCTAATAAAGTAATTGTAAATAAAGATTTTGAAACAAGTGTTAAAAATCTTCGTGCTATGGGAGATGGTGCGTCTGTTACTAGAGGGTTACAACAAGCATCTGCCAATGGACTTAGCGTCGCAAATAGCATACTTTCAAAGTTAAATAAATAGAAATATGGATTTTTTAATATATAGGAAAAATTCACTTCGTTCATAATGCCAACGACTTTGTCTGTTGCTTTAAATAATAAAAAAGATGCATGATAAATATTTATCTCACATGCATCTTTTTAAATTTATAAGTCTTTTAGATAATTGCTTTTAAATTTATTTTTTTATTGTAAATGATGAATCTATTTTTTTATTATTATCAGTTCTATAAGTATTTATTGTAAATGTTTTATTTGTGACATCTATTATTGAATACGTTGGCACACTTTCCTGCCATCTTGATGCTATATAGGCTTCTTGGTTTTCTGATAAATTATAATACTTACTTCCTGTAGATGAATCGGCAGTAAGATATAAAACTCCTTTAGGCTTTTTAACTACCATAAATGATTTATTTGTTACTGCATAATCGTCTTCTATAGACCTCATATAATTTTCATATTGTTCATTTTTTTCTTTTTCTCCATTTGTATATTTTTCATAGTCTTTTTCAGTAATCATAGATGATTCATCCAGCTTTGCACCTTTTAATATATATGATCTTGAATATATGTGGTCATGCCCTGTTAATACAACATCTATATTATTTGCTTCTAATATTGGTACGATTTTATATCTCATTCTAGTTAATTTAGGTGAGCTAGAATGTTCTCCAGAGCCATATATATCGTGGTGCATTGATACTACTCTCCATGTGGCATCTTCGTTTAGTTTTATTGCATTTTCTATAAATTCTTTGTGCTCAGAAATTTTTTTACTATTGCTATTTAATATTATAAATAAAGTATTTCCATATCTATAATAATAATCACTGCCTGCTGTTGTCTGTCCTAGTCCGCTTTGGTTTGGAGTATTAAAGTGGTATGAATAGTTACCGCTTGGTGAATCATGATTTCCAATCGTAGTTGCTACAGGCATTGATTTTAATAGTGATGGACTTAAATACCCTGAATATTCAATTTCATTTTTATTGTATAAAGCATTAGATTTACCTTTATCTCTCGATTGTATTTGGTCTCCTGATGATATTATAAAACTTATGTTACAATCTCTTTTTATAATGCTTTCGATAGTATTATTCCAGTTAAAGCTGTCGTTTCTAACTGCTCTATCCTGGATTTCATCTTCGCTCAAATCCTTTGGCATACATCTCCATGATGCACCTATTTGTGGATCTCCAACAAAAGCAAAACTATATCTCTTGAAGTTTTTAGTTTGGTATAGTGTTGGTTTTGTCCATTTCCCATTGATTGTATAGCTATAATAATATCTAGTATTTGGTTTTAAATCTGTTGCTGTTGCTTTATTGCTTTTGAATCCTTCTGTTGCATTTGTTGTTGTGACTTGTAATGCTGTAGAATTTTTCATTTCTGGATTATCACTTATTTTCAAGTTCGGCTTTATTTCACATGTTTTTGAATACCATGCAAAATTCAGTTGTGTTTCATCACTACCTGGTGATAATGACATTTGTGTTGGAGAGTTTTTTATTTTTTCCCATTCGTCACACCATTCACTCCACTTTTCACTCTGGCCTTGTGATGTTTTTGTCGCATCTGTCCAGCTATTATTGTCTACAGCAAATACATTTGTAGATGATGTAATTATCATAACTGCAATAATTATTGATATAAGATAATTTCTTCTTTTCATATTTATGACTCACCCTTTTCAGTTGTAATATTATCAATATATACTACTTTGTTATGATGTAATTAAGTATAAATCCAAGTTATAAAGTATTCAACAAACTTAAGATAGATTTAAAATGTACTTAATTAACTTAACATTCTCTTAATATTTCTAATAAACTTCAATTATAGTATTTTATTCAAGTCGAATTTTTATTCATATAGCTATTTATTTTGTATCAAAAAAATAGTGTTAGATATTATGTTCTAACACTATTTATTCTAAATCTCTATTGTTTTTTTCTTATATTTCTAGTTGCTACAATATCCACACCTGTTCCAGCAATATTTGATACCAATACATCACCTATTTTTATAGGCGCTTCAACTTCTACATCTTTAAGCGCTTTTATACAGTCGTGTATTTTTGCTTTTGGAATATCTTCTTTAGTTTTAACCGAAACTACTGCTATATTTCCATTTTTAACTCTTACAATAGAAGTAACTATTCTTGTTGGATTTGTTACTTCTTTTACTGCGTATTCTTTTCCCTTTTTACAAGTGTTGCCTTTTACTTCAACAACTTCTGAACCATCCATATCAACAGTTAAATTGCAGCCTAAAGGGCATCCTATACAAATCAATTCGATTTTATTACTCACTTCTACAGCTCCCATAATTAAGCCTCCTCAATTCTTATAGTTATATCATCTAAATTTGTAAAGTTTTCAAGTTCTTCTTTTTTAAGAACAACTTGTTCCATCTCTCCTGGTGCCATAACTCTACGTTTTTTGTGCCCAACTCTTTCATCATTAAAGTAAGTTGATATATAGGCATTTTTAAATACATTCCCTACTCTAAAACGTACAGTTAATTCATCATCCATATTCTCTACGTTTATAGTTTTTGGAACTGTGTATCTAACTCCATCAACTGCTTTTATCTCTATTGTTTTTTTAGATTCTTTCTTTCCTTGAAGTATATATTTAGCTGCATTTTTACCTGCTGTTGCTGCCTCTTGTGAAACAAAGTCAACTAAATCATGAACATGTAACACATTACCACAAGCAAACACACCATCAACACTAGCTTCTAAGCTCTCATTTACACATGGTCCATTTGTTATAGGGTTTATTTCTACTCCCATTTCACGAGATAATTCATTTTCTGGTATAAGTCCACAAGATAATAATAATGTATCACAAGAATAGAATTCTTCTGTTCCTTCAACTGGTTTTCCATCTTTAACTTCTGCAATAGTTATTCCTTCTACTCTTTCTCTACCTTTTATATCTACTACTGTATGGCTTAATTTTAGAGGAATATCATTGTCATCTAGGCATTGTACGATATTTCTCTTTAATCCACCTGAATAAGGCATAAGTTCTGCAACTACTTTAACATCTGCTCCTTCTAATGTCATTCTTCTAGCCATTATTAGTCCTATATCCCCAGAACCTAGTATTACTACTTCTCGTCCTGGAAGAAATCCTTCGATATTTACTAATCTTTGTGCTGTTCCTGCTGAATAAATCCCTGCTGGTCTGTATCCAGGTATGTTTAATGCACCTCTTGGTCTTTCTCTACATCCCATTGCAAGAATTACTGATTTTGCATCTATTGTAAATAATCCTTCTTCTCTATTCATTGCTGTTACTGTTTTATTGCTATCTATATCCATAACCATAGTGTTTAATTTATACTCTATGTTTAGTTCTTTCGCTCTTTGAATAAATCTATCTGCATATTCTGGTCCTGTTAGTTCTTCTTTAAAAGTATGAAGTCCAAAACCATTGTGAATACATTGATTTAATATTCCCCCTAATTCGTTATCTCTTTCTAATATTAATATTGAATCTATTTTATTTTCTTTTGCTGCTATTGCTGCTGCAAGCCCTGCTGGTCCTCCGCCAACTACTACAAGATCATAATTTTTCATCCTCATTCACCCCTTATATTGAATCTTTAACTAAACCAAGTACCATATTTGACTCTCCACCGGCCTTTGTTATATCAAACATAGAAATACTCAACTCTCTTTCTAATATTTCCATAGTCTTTGGTGAACAGAATCCTGCTTGGCAACGTCCCATCCCTGCTCTAGTTCTTCTTTTTACTCCGTCTAATGATTTTGCACCTAAAGGTCTACGTATTGCATCTATAATTTCACCTTCTGTAATCATTTCACATCTACAAATTATATTTCCATATGCAGGTTGTTCTTTTATTAATTGGTTTCTTTCTTCTAAACTCAATGTATTTGGGTCAAGTATTCCTTTTCTAGTTCCTACAAAATTAGGGTTTTCTTCTAAGTTTAATTTTTCTTTTAATATATCTGCTACCATTTTTCCTATTGCTGGAGAACTTGTCAATCCTGGTGATTCTATTCCAGCGCAATCTATAAATCCTTTTGCATCCTCAAGCTCTTTTATTATAAATTCATGGTTATCTTCATGAGCTCTAAGCCCTGAGAATGATGTTATTACTTGTCGCATAGGAATATTTTTAACATTCATTGATGATTTTCCTATAACTGTATCTAATCCTTCTCTAGTTGTATTAACTCCTTCCTTATCATCTATATCAGTTGATGTAGGCCCTACTATTAAGTTTCCATGAGCTGTTGGAGAAACTAATACACCTTTTCCCATTTTTCCTGGAAGCGCGAATATTGTTCTTGAAACATGATTTCCTGCAGTCTTATCTAATAAGCAATATTCACCTTTTCTTGCTGTTATATTTATTTTATTTTGGCTTACCATGTTGTGGAACTTGTCTGCATAAACTCCTGCTGCATTAACTATATATTTTGTTTTTATATCCCCTTGATTTGTTTTAATTATAAATCCACCATCTATCTTTTCTATATCCTGAGCTTCTGTATTAAATCTAAATTCTATACCGTTTGTATTTGCATTTTCTGCAAGTGCTATATTAAGACCAAAAGGACATACAATACCACCAGTAGGAGCATACAATGCAGCGTAAACATCGTCTGTTATATTAGGTTCTAATTCTAAAACTTCTTCTTTATTTAATATTTTTAATTCTTTAACTCCATTTCTTATTCCTCTGTCATATAACTCCTTTAACTTTGGCATATCTTCTTCTGATAGGCAAATTACTAAAGATCCATTCTTTTTAAACGGAAAATCTAATTCTTTAGATAACTCCTCCATCATTAAATTTCCTTCTACATTTAGTTTTGCCATTAATGAACCTTCTGGAGCATCGAATCCAGCATGAACAATCCCACTATTTGCTTTTGATGTTCCTGAACACACATCTTCTGTTTTTTCTATAACACAAGCATTTACTTTATATCTTGATAATTCTCTTGCTGATGCACTCCCTGAAACACCAGCTCCTATTATTACTACATCATACATATAATCCATTCTCCTTTTTAAATATTAATTTTCGTATGTATTAAAAAAGCCAAGAAAATTAAAACCTACGTTAATAGGCTTTTAATTTCCTTGACTTTATCTCTATTCTCTAGTCTTAATATTTAATTTTACATTTGAATACGTTTTCTTTATTCTTATAAACTAGATGAGCAACTTTTGTATAAGCTACAAAAGTTCCTCACTTATATAATACTTTAAATTAATTTTTATTACAATAAAATTGTAATATTTTTCCATGATATCTTTTTAACAGTGTTATTCTACCATGGAATTGCTCCATATACTAATACAGCTATGATAGCACCAACTATTGGTCCTAATAATGGAACTATTGCATATCCCCAACCAGAGTCGCATTTACCTTCGATTGGTAATAATGCATGTGCAAGTCTTGGTCCGATATCACGAGCTGGGTTGATAGCATATCCTGTTAAACCACCTAATGACATACCTACTGAAACGATTATACCAAATACAAATATGTTACCTAGTCCTATATCTCCTGCTCCTGCTACATTACTGATACCTTTAATTGCAAATACTAAAATAAAAGTCCCTATAATTTCGCTTAAGAAGTTTAAAGGTTTGTCTTCTATTGATGGTGCTGTACAGAATACCCCCCTTTTTGTTGGGCCGTCTTCTGTTGCATCAAATTGACCTTTAAATAATACATATACTAAGCAAGCACCTAAAAATGCTCCTGCAAATTGAGCAATTATATATCCTGGAACTACTGACCAAGAAATTGTGCCATCTAAAGCTAGTGCTATTGTTAATGCTGGATTAAAGTGAGCGCCTGATGCTGCACCAAAAATATATGCGGGAATCATAACTGCAAGCCCCCAACCTAATGTTATTTGGATAGGTCCTGCACCTTTCATACCTGATTTATTTAGGTTTACATTGGCAACAACTCCACACCCTAAAATTATAAGAATCATAGTACCTAAAAATTCTGCTATATATGCTAACATAACATATTCCCCCTTCTTATTTTAACTCATATTATTTAATTTTAATTCTTATCATTGGTATTTTTCAAATTTCGTAAGTATTTCTATGCTTCTGAAGTTGCTTCTTCATCTTCTTTAGCCCATCCAAATGAGCATTTAACTGCTTTGTTCCATCCTTTGATTTTTTCTTCTCTATCTTCTCCATCCATAGCTGGAGTAAACACTTTATCTATTGCCCAGTTTTTAATTACGTCTTCTTTACTACCCCAGTATCCTACTGCTAAACCTGCTAAATATGCAGCACCCATAGCTGTAGTTTCTACACAACAAGGTCTTTTAACTGGTGCATTTATTATATCTGATTGGAATTGCATTAAGAAATCATTGGCACTAGCACCACCATCTACTTTAAGTGCAGCTAAGTCAATTCCTGAGTCAGCTTTCATAGCTTGTAATACATCATTTACTTGATAAGCTAATGATTCTAATGTAGCTCTTATTATATGGTATTTGTTAACTCCACGAGTTAAACCTACTATTGTTCCTCTTGCATATTGATCCCAATGAGGCGCACCTAAACCTGTAAATGCAGGTACTACGTAGCAACCATTAGTATCTTTAACTTTTTTAGCCATATATTCTGAATCTGGAGCAGAATCTATTATTCTAAGTTCATCTCTTAACCATTGTATAGATGCCCCTGCAACGAATATAGAACCTTCTAAAGCATAATTAACTTTTCCATCTAAGCCCCATGCTATAGTTGTTACTAATCCATTTTTAGAATAAACTGGAGTTTCTCCTGTATTCATCAACATAAAGCATCCAGTTCCATATGTATTTTTCGCTTCACCTGGATTAAAGCAAGTTTGACCGAATAATGCTGCTTGTTGGTCTCCTGCTGCCCCTGCAATAGGTATTTCTTTACCAAAGAATGACGCATCGCTATATCCATATATACAGCTTGATGGTTTTGGTTCTGGTAACATGCATTCTGGTATGTTTAATTCTTCTAATATTTCTTTATCCCAAGTTAGATCTTTTATGTTAAATAATAATGTACGAGATGCATTAGAGTAATCTGTTACATGAGATTTACCTTTAGTTAATTTCCATATTAACCAAGTTTCAACAGTACCAAATAATAATTCTCCTTTTTCAGCTCTTTCTCTTACACCTTCAACATTATCTAGTATCCATTTTAATTTTGTTCCTGAGAAATATGCATCTATTATAAGACCTGTTTTTTCTCTAAATTTATCTGTTAATCCTTTATCTTTTAAAGTATCACAGTATTCTGAAGTTCTTCTACACTGCCAAACTATTGCGTGATATACTGGTTCTCCTGTATTTTTGTCCCAAACTACAGTTGTTTCCCTTTGATTTGTTATACCTATAGCTGCTATATCATCTGCACCTATTCCCAATTTAGCCATAGCTTCAACAGCTACACCTAATTGAGATGACCATATTTCATTTGCATCATGTTCAACCCAACCTGGTTTTGGAAAGTATTGAGTAAATTCTTTTTGTGCTACACTGCACATTTCTCCTTTTTCATTAAAAATAATACATCTGTTACTAGTTGTACCTGCATCAAGCGCCATTACATATTTAGACATATTCAAAATCCTCCTTCTAAACCTTATACATTATAAATAAAAATATATATAATTATATAGACTAGTTGTACTTAAATAGTCATATATAATATCCCTAAATTAATGTCTGTCCTCATACCTTTGTGCCTCTTTGATATTCTACTACATTTTCCAAGTGTCCTGATTTGTTGAAGATACACATACAGCTCCTGATGAAAGTGCATCCATTATATCTTCTTTGTCTGTGATTAATCCCCCAGCAATAAGTGGACATTTTATTTGTTTTGAAATTCTTTTTATTATTTTTGGCATTACTCCTGGCAAAATTTCTATTATATCTGGATTTACGTTGTTTTGTGATTTAAAAACGTTTTCCAAAGCCATAGAATCGATTAAGAAAAATCTTAAAACTGTGTATAATGATAATTCTTTTGCCCTTTTAATTAAATTAGGCTTCGTAGTTATTATTCCATCTGCTTTAGTGTTTTTCTTTATAAAATCAACAGATATATCTTTTGCACTTAACCCCACAATTAAATCAATATGTACCATTGCAACTTTATTATTTTCTTTAATTTCGTCTACTATTTGTACTATATTACAGACGTCACCAAATAAAATAAATATGATTCTTATTGAATCTATTTTTACAGCCTTATGTAATCCATCCATATCTTTTACTGCTGCTATTATTGGATTGCTTTCTATTTCATTATAAAATCTAATATCCATTTAAAACTCCCTCTGTATACTACTTATTTCTTAATTTAGATACTAATTAGTATTACTAAAATACCCCTAAATTCATGTGTCAATAAAAAGAGCAATACTAAGTAAAGACAGGTCTGCCTTCTTTAATATCGCTCTCAACATCTCACATGTAATATTTACCATTTATACTTAGATAGTATCACATCAATTTGCATGACACAACATTTGATATTTTTTTAACGCCACTTTTTTTGATAAATATATTTTTAATAGTTTTTAGTATACAAAGTCAACCGTTATAGTGTTTTTTTATCCATTATACTTACTTTTTAGAAGTTCTATTTCTCTAGCATATCCATCTAGTTCATTAGGTGTTTCTAATAAAAATGGTAGATGTTTTAATGCATCGTGATTTATAATTCTAACTATAGCATCAAGCCCAATTTGACCTTCACCAATTCTAGCATGTCTATCTTTATGACTACCACAAGAATTTAAACTATCATTTAGATGTATTGCTTTTAATCTATCTAATCCTATAAGATTATCAAATCTTTCTAGTACTCCATCTAAGTCATTTACTATATCATATCCTGCATCAAATACATGGCATGTATCCAAGCATACACCTAGTTTTTCATCTAATTCTACTCCATCTATTATAGCTTTTAATTCTTCAAAATTACGCCCTACTTCCGTTCCTTTTCCTGACATAGTTTCAAGAAGAACTGTTGTTGTTTGTTCTTTTGTAAGTGCTTGATTTAACATATCTGTTATATATTTTATACCTACATCTGCTCCTTGTTTAACATGACTTCCTGGGTGGAAATTATATAAGTTGTTTGGAGTTAGTTCTAATCTTTTTAAATCATCTATAAATGTATTTACTGCAAACTCCCTTTTACTTTCATCCGCTGCACAAGCATTTAAAGTATATGGCGCATGTGCTAATAATTGAACAAAATTATTTTCTTTTGCTAAATTTAAAAATTTATTTATATCATTTTGATCTAATTGTTTTGCTTTTCCTCCTCTTGGATTTCTTGTAAAAAATTGAAACGTATTTGCATCTATTGTTAGGGCTTCTTTTCCCATATTTTCAAATCCTTTTGAGACTGATAAATGACATCCTATATTTAACATAAATTTAATTTCAATAGATTTTTGTTAATTTTACAACAATCCATTGATATCCTCCTCTACTATTTATATATATCTTATTTACTTTAATATTTTTATTAAAATTTGATTTCTTTTACTTTATTAACTTTATTTTTTTGTATTGATATACCTTCTAGATCTAAAAGTCTTTCCTTTAAATCTAATCCACCTGCATATCCTACTAATTTTTTATTTGCTCCTATAACTCTGTGACATGGAATTATTATAGGAATTGGATTTTTATTATTAGCCATACCTACAGCTCTACATGCCTTTTCATTTCCAATAGAAATGGCTATATCTTTATAAGACCTAGTTTCGCCATAAGGTATTTCAGTTAATGCCTTCCATACTTTTATCTGAAACTCTGTCCCATTTGGATGAAGGGGCAAATCAAATACCTTTCTTTGACCATCTAGATATTCTCTTATTTGAGTATAAGCCAGTTTGGTTAAATCACTTTCTTCTATAATTACATCGTCTATATATATATTTTCTGATTCAAAATATAAATTTGTTATATTTTGGCTATTATCTCTTATACCTAGTCTTCCTAACTCCGTATCATAAAAAAATAATTTATCCATTCAAATCCCTCCTCTTTATTCTACCCATTATTTCTTAAATTGTAACAAAATTATTGTCCTGTGTTCATTTTCTATATTTATTTATTATATATTTTGATACAAAATAAATCACCACATAATATTTTTACAAAACAAAAATTCGCTTCACTCATATCGCCAACGAATCAGAGATTCCGTTGATTTAGTTGATAGGTTGGAAATTATATATTTTCCACAAACCAAATAATATATAATTTCCTTAAAAATAAAAAAGCAACTACTAAGTTGCTTTTTATTTATAAATATCTTTCCTTAACAAATCCTATACTTGTTCACTATTTTCATTTTCTTGTTTCAACAACGGATTATAATATCTTCCCTTTTTCCTTGTACCTTTTCCATATTGTATTGCTTCTTGAGGACATCTACAGATACACGCCATACACTTTGTGCAGTGTTGTGACCACATTGGTCTTCCTTTATACAATTCTATATTTTTATATGGGCAAACTTTAACACAAAGACCACATGAGTTACATTTGCTATCAACATTAAACTTTGATGTTCCCATACAGCAAATATAAAATAATCTTTTTACTATATATGTTTTAAAATAATCCATTATAGTGTATTTATCTTTATCAAATGCATGCAGTTGTCTATCTTTAATCTGTTCATTTATCCTAACTATGCTTTTTTGAGCTTCTTCTAATTTTCTATTTCTTAAAAGAGTTGAATCCAAATCAAACATAGTTATAAAATTCTCTGGCATTTTTATAAATGTTGTATAGTATATTTCCATCTTTTTATCTTTAAACATATTATCTAAGTACTTTGACATACATCCTGTATCAGTACCACAAGTATATACAGAAAATAGGTAATGCTGTCTATATCCATTAAATTTTACTTTTTTTATAAAATTTTCAACTATTTGGGGTGGTGCCCATGAATATGTGGGAAATACAAATCCTATTTTTTCTTTTCTTCCTAAATCGTAAACATATTCTTCTTGATTTTTTTGCATTTCTCTAGCTATATCTATCAACATCTCATTTTGATATTTACCTAATTCTTTAGCTACCCATAAAGAATTTCCGGTCCCCGAGTAATAAAATATCATATGTCTATTCCCCCTAACCTGTAAAGTATCCTCTACTCCTATAAGTGAAACTTCTCTATTCATTGTTCTAAAATTTTTAAACTATAATTTTATATAATATAATTGCCTAAATTTATTATAGCATATATACTTTTCTTCTCTCCTAATAATAATTATGATTTATTAGGATTAATTTAACATAAATTTAATAATCCCTTTTATTTTATTATAATAGAATTAATTAATTTTGATGTATAATAAATATAATCGATTATGTAATTAATTGAAAGGAGGCTCATTTGTCAAATATATTAAATTTAGATAAAATCCTACTTCTCTTTTGTGGAGAAGACATATTTACTGATTTAAATAATGATAATTACAATCAAACAGTTGATGTTAGATCCTCCGAAGAATTTAATTCTACAACTTTACTACAACATAATGTTCCTGTAATAAATATAGCACAACATCAACTACTACATAAACATCTATATCTAGCTGGAATTATCGTTTTTTATGGACTCTTTAAAAATAGGCAGTTTATAAAAAGAAAATTACTAGAGATATCTAATAATAAAAAATTAAGAATATTAATTGGATGTTCACAAGGTAGGTTACGCAGTCCTGCTGTTTGGTTGTATGCTAGATTTTTAGGAATTGATGCAAAAATTTTGCAATATGGAATTAAGCATTACGTTGAATAATATATTTTCATAAAAAAAATCTCAGGGGACTAGGAATCCTGAGATTTTTTTGGTTATACCCTAATGACTTTCTATAACCATTTTTTTACTATATATATTATAGCCTAAATTTATGAATTTTTATAGTAATATTTTGATATTACCTATATCAATATTTGGTTATTATCTTTTATAAAATAATATTCTTAAATAAATATCCTTTTGATGTTAAACTTTATATGTAATATGTTTATTGATGTTTCATTATACAATTTTTATTTTTACAAACTCTACAAACACCTGTACATTCGTCTACTAAATCTAGAGATTGTTCAAAAGCAAATTTGCTATTGTTTTTATTTCTTATTATAGGAATATCTTGTTTTTTAGCTTGAGTTTCTACTGATGCCATTAGTTTATGTGACACTGTTGAAGTAAATATAACTATTGCATCTGGACTTCCAATCGACCTCTTAACTTTTGACGACATATTTAAAACTACCTTAGCTTTATATCCCCTATTTTTCGCTAACTGTATATAGTCTCTTTTCATTCTTTCATTTCCACCAACTACTACTAAACTCATATTCGTTCCAACCCCTTTTATTTATTCTCATTATCATTATGATAATTTAATTCTAGTTTATTTATTTCTATTTGTCAAACAGATGATATTGATTATCATTTTTAATATAATATTATATTATAATACCTTTTACAAAAAGTCAACCATAATTGATAATATTTATCAATTACACCTTAACTTCTATTATCTTGAAAGTAATTGAAATTAAAAAATTCACTTCGTTCATAGCGCCAACGAATCAAAGATTCCGTTGCTTAAGTTAATAGGTTAGAAATTATACATTATCCACAAACCAGATAATGTATAATTTCCTTAGAATTAAAAAAGACCGCATATTAAATATGCAGTCTTTTTATAATGCAAATTATACTAAGTATAGTTTGTATTATTCTTGTTCTTCTAATTCAACTTTTATGCTTAATTCTTCTAATTGACCTTCTTCTGGTAATCCTGGTGCATTAGTCATTGGGCATATAGCATTTTGGTTTTTAGGGAATGCTATTACTTCTCTTATGTTGTCAGCTCCTGTAAGTAACATCATAAGTCTGTCAAATCCAAATGCAAGACCAGCGTGTGGTGGAACACCGTATTTGAATGCTTCTAATAAGTATCCGAATTTATCGTTAGCAGTCTCTTGGCTCATTCCTAAGGCCTTGAACATCTTTTCTTGAACTTCTTCATCAGATATTCTTACACTACCTCCACCAAGCTCATATCCGTTTAATACCATGTCATAAGCTTTAGCTCTTAATTGAGTTTTATCTTCTTGATCTAATTTATCTATATCTTCGTCTAATGGGCAAGTGAATGGATGGTGCATTGCTATCATTCTTCCTGTTTCTTCGTCTTCTTCGAATAGTGGGAATTCAGTTACCCATAATAAGTTGTATTTGTTTTTGTCTATTAAGTCCATTTTTCTAGCAACTTCTAGTCTTAATTGACCTAATGCATCATATACAACTTTGTTTTTGTCAGCTACGAATAATATTAAGTCTCCTGCTTTAGCGTCCATTCTATCTAATATAGCTTTTATTTCATCTTCTGTGAAGAATTTAGCTATTGGAGAATCTATACCTTCTTCAGTAACTTTTATCCAAGCTAAACCTTTAGCTTTGTAAGTTTTAGCATGTTCTTCTAATTTTTTCATTCCTTTTTTAGAGAATGCATCTGCTCCACCTATTGCATTTATAGCTCTAACACTTGAGTTAGCAGCATTTGCAGCTGATGAGAATACTCCAAATCCACAGTCTTTAACTAAGTCTGATAAATCTGTAAGTTCCATAGCAAATCTAGTATCTGGTTTGTCAGAACCGAATCTGTCCATAGCTTCTTTGTAAGTCATTCTCTTAAGTGGTAATTGTATATCTATGTTGTGTATTTCTTTGAATATTCTTCCTATCATGTTTTCCATCATAGTCATAACATCATTTTCGTCAACGAAAGACATTTCGCAGTCTATTTGAGTGAATTCTGGTTGTCTATCAGCTCTTAAATCTTCGTCTCTGAAACATTTAACTATTTGGAAGTATCTGTCCATACCACTTACCATTAATATTTGTTTGAATAATTGTGGTGATTGTGGTAAAGCGTAGAATTTACCTGGGTTAACTCTACTTGGTACAAGGTAATCTCTAGCACCTTCTGGACTTGGTTTTATTAAGAAAGGTGTTTCTATTTCTAAGAAGTTGTTTTCAGATAAGTATTGTCTTACTATTTGAGCAACTCTACTTCTCATTATTAAGTTATTTTGCATAGAAGGCTTTCTTAAGTCTAAGTATCTATATTTTAATCTTTTATCTTCAGATACGTTGTCGTCATCTTTTATATATATTGGTGGAGTTTGAGATTTGCTAAGAACTCTAAGTTCTGTAGCTGATATTTCTATATCTCCAGTAGCCATGTTAGGGTTTTTAGCTTGTCTTTCACGAACTATACCTTTTACAGCTATAACATATTCTGAACCTAATTTTTCAGCTTTTTCAAATGCATCTTTACTTACGTCAGCATCGAATATTATTTGGCTTATTCCTCTTATATCTCTTAAGTCAACGAATACTAATCCGCCTAAGTTTCTTTTCTTTTGAACCCAACCATTTAGAATAACTTCTTCGCCAACATTGTCCATTCTAAGATCTCCACAATAGTGAGTTCTCTTTAATCCTTTTAATGTCTCCATGTTTTTCTCCTTTATCATTTACACACTAAAGGAGGACTACTATTTTGTGGTTAGCAAAAATATAAGCAGCCCCTCTAGTATTTTTCATATATTAGATTATAATCTTTTTTTAAGTTCGTCAACTAATTCGCTTAGTTTTATAGTTGTTTGTTCTGATGTTTTCATATTTTTAAGTGTTGCTGTATCGTTAGCTAACTCATCATCACCTATAACTACTGTGTATTTAGCGTTAAGTTTGTCAGAGTACTTAAATTGAGCTTTTAAACTCTTATCTAAGTGGTCATTGTCTGCACTTATGTGATTAGTTCTTAAATCTTTTATTAATTTAAAGCTCTTAGTCTTAGCTGCATCACCTATAGTTGCTATATATATATCAGTTGATTTTGGATTTTCGATTTCTATATTGTTATTTTCTAAAGTTAATAATAATCTTTCTGCTCCAAGAGCAAATCCTATACCGCTTATACCTTTAGGTCCACCAAGCATTTCAACTAGTCCGTCGTATCTACCTCCACCACAAACTGTACTTTGAGAACCGATGTCGTTAGATATAATTTCGAACGCTGTCTTTTTGTAGTAATCTAATCCCCTAACTATAGTTTTATCAACTACATAGTTTATATCCATTTCTTTTAAGTAAGTTTGTAATTTGTCAAAGTGATCCTTACAATCTTCACATAAGTGGTCTATCATGAAAGGTATGTCTTGTAAGTTTTCTTTACAGTGAGGGTTCTTACAGTCGATAACTCTCATTGGATTTTTATCTTTTCTTTCTAAACAAGTTTCGCATAATACGTCAACTTTTTTGTCTAGATATTCTTTTAATTTTCTATTGTATTCTTCTCTACATGTTGGGCAACCTACAGAGTTTATATTTACTGATAAGTTTTTAAGTCCCATTTCGTTGAAGAATTGTACTGCAAGGCTTATAACCTCAGCATCTACTGATGGTCCATCACTTCCTAATACTTCTATACCAAATTGGTGGAATTGTCTTTGTCTTCCTGCTTGTGGTCTTTCATATCTGAAGCAAGGAGTTATGTAGTATAATTTTGTTGGTTGTGTATCAGCATACATTTTATTTTCTATAAATGATCTTATAACACCTGCTGTTCCTTCTGGTTTTAAACTTAATTGTCTATCTCCTCTATCAGTGAAACTATACATTTCTTTTTGAACAACATCAGTAGTGTCCCCAACACTTCTAGCAAATACTTCTGTGTGTTCAAAGATAGGAGTTCTTATTTCTTCATATCCATATAATGCACAGATTTCTCTGAATTTCTTTTCTATATAATGCCATTTATAAACATCCTTTGGTGTTATATCTTTAGTTCCTCTAGGTGCTTTACTTAACATTTTTCTGTACCTCCTCATATTTTCTATTTATCATTTCGTCAACTCTATCAATATATTGTTCTAGATTTTTGACGTTTTCTACTCTTTCGATTCTGTTTTCATCTGTATATACAAATTTCGTGATTGAACCTGCCCCTAAGGCAATATTGCTTTGACGTTCTTCCATAATTTGAATATTATAGATACATTCGTATCCTTCTTTAGCATAACCTATATTTTCTAGGTTTCCTAACATGTGTTTTTGTCTGTACATATAGTATGGATTAAGTCCCATTTTCTTTGCATATTTCATAGATAAATCTATCATCTTAGTCATTTCATCGAATTGAGTTAATTCATAGTTATCTATGTTTTCTTTTAATTTAGATGTTCTTTTAACAGCTAATGTGTGCACTGTTAAACTTTCTGGTGAAAGTTTTTCTATTTCTTTTAATGTATTTTCTACCATTGCTAGATTTTCATCAACAAGACCTAAAATTATATCCATATTAATATTATCAAATCCTAGCTCTCTCGCCAACTGAAAACATTCAATTATATCATTTACACTGTGTTTTCTTCCTACTTTTTGTAGAGTTTCGTCGTTCATAGTCTGTGGATTTATACTAATTCTACTTACACCGTGTTTTTTAAGAACTTCTAAAATCTCTCTATTTATTGTATCAGGTCTTCCCGCTTCCACTGTGAACTCTTTTATATTGCTTAAATCGAATTCTTTGAATAATCCTTTTATTAAAGTCTCCATTTCTTCTGGTGATAAAGTTGTTGGAGTACCTCCACCTATATATAAAGTTTCTATTTCTTTGTTGTTATCTCTAAGAAGTTCTGCAACACCTTTGGCTTCTTGAAGTAATTTTTCTACATATAGTGGCTTTTTACCACCAAATTTATCAACTGGATTTGCTGGGAATGAGCAATAATAACATCTTGTTGGACAGAAAGGAATCCCTACGTATAATGATACCTTATTTTCATCAATTGGGTAGATAAATTGTCGTTCTCTTTTTGCTATGTTTAATGCTAATTCTATTTTATCATCTTTTATATAATAATCTTCTTTTAACTTTTCTTTTATATATTCTTCGTCTTTTCCTTCGTCTAATAAAGCATGGACAATTTTTACAGGTCTTATTCCTGTAAGAATACCCCAAGGTACATTAGATTCAAATTTTTGTTCAAGAATTTTGAACATACTTCTTTTAATTGTTTCTTTTATTGTTTTTTTACGAGCTCTTTCATCTAAACCACTTAAGTCTCTGTGGTCTACATTGCTAAGTATTTCTTCGTAGTTTTCACAATAAACAGTTCTTGAAAAAACTTTATCTCCATGATAGAAAATGCTGTTTTCTATTACCATCATGCAGTCTCTCTCGTCTATAAATCTAAAATCAGAAGTGAATAATTTTATAAGTTCACTTACTTCATATTTATAATCATGTCCTTTTAGAACAACTCCTATCATTTTATGTCTCCTTTTTTATTTCTATTTTATTAAAAAATAAACCAGTACTGCCTTGATTAGCTAAAACAGTACTGGAAAAACTTAAATTTGTTGCATATATGGATTCATTCTTTTTTCTACTCCAATTGTAGATGTAGGTCCATGTCCTGGGTATATTACTGCATTATCATCGTATTTAGCTAATTTTCTTAAAGATTTCATCATTTGTTTGTAATCTCCGCCATAAAAATCAGTTCTTCCTATGCTTCCTGCAAATAAAGTATCCCCTGTGAATATGTGTTCTCCTACTTTTATGCACATTCCACCTTTTGTGTGACCTGGAGTGTGTATAATTTTTAATTTAAGGCTTCCAAGTTCTATAATATCACCTTCTTGAACATATTTGTCCGCTTCAAATTCAACTAAAGGTCCTGGAAGTTGAGCACTTAAATTTTTATTTCTATCTATTAATACTTCTTCTTCATTTACATGAGCTATTACTTTAGCATTTGTTTTGCTTTTAATTTCTGGTACACGGCATATATGATCTCCATGTCCATGAGTTAATATTATATATTCTACAGTAAGTCCATGTTGCTTTATTTTATTGAATATATCTATAGTACTTCCACCTGGATCTATTATTGCACATTTTTTTGTTTTTTCATCTCCAATGATGTAAGTATTTTCATCCATAAATCTATCTACAACTTTTTCAATTATCATCAAAATCCCCTCCTAGAAAGCTTTTTTCGATTCTAATAAGATTGTTACTGGTCCATCATTTGTAAGTTCAACCATCATATGAGCACCAAATTCCCCTGTCCCTACAGTTATTCCTTGAGCTCTTAATTTTTCTACAAATTCTTCATATAAAGGATTTGCTACATCTGGTCTTGCTGCATCAGAAAAACTTGGTCTTCTTCCCTTTCTCGCATCTCCATAAAGTGTAAATTGAGATACTGCCATTACCTCTCCACCTATATCTTTTAAAGATAAGTTCATTTTATCATTTTCATCTTCGAATATTCTTAAGTTAGTTACCTTATCTACCATATAGTCTACGTCTTTAGAAGTATCGTCATGAGTTACCCCTAATAATACTAATAACCCTTTTTTAACTTCTCCAGTTACTCTTTCATCTACAGTAACTCTCGAACTCGCTACTCTTTGAACAACAGCTCTCATATCTGCCTCCCTAAATTTCAAATTATTTTATGAGTATATAAAATTCTGGGATTAATTTCTCATTCTTGAAACGTCGTCAACCCCTGGAATTGATTTTATTTTTTTCATAAGTTGTTTTAATTCTGATATATCGTTAACTTCGACTAATAAGCTGATATTTGCTGTGTTGTCTTTTAGGACTCTACAGTTTATACCGCTTATGCTTAGTTTTTCCATAGATACAACATGTATAATGTCATTTAAAAGACCTACTCTATCTACTGCGATGATTTTTACTTCTCCTTCAAATTTGCTCTTTTCAGGATTATTCCACTCAACTTCTACAAGTCTATTTTGTAGGAATTCATCGTCTAGTTTTATATTAGTACAGTCTCTTCTGTGGATTGCAACACCTCTACCTTTAGTGATATATCCTACTATATCATCACCTGGAAGTGGGTTACAACATTTTGCAAATCTTACAAGTATGTTGTCTAATCCTTTTACAGTTATACCGTTGTCTTTTTTCTTTCTTTTCTTAGCATATTCATGCTCATCAAAGTTTTTCTTAATTTTGTCTTCTTTTTCTTGCATTCTTTTTTCTTTTTCTTGTCGATTGACTTCTTTATTGTAGAAATCTCTGACTTTTGGCATAACTTGTGATGTTGCTATACCACCATATCCTATAGTTGCAATTAAATCTTCTAATGTTGGTTGATTGAATTTTTTTGCAACTTGATTTAAGAATTTTTGAATGCTTGAATTTTTGTATGGTATATTGTAACGTTTAAATTCTTTTTCTAATATATCAGTACCACGTTCGATATTTTCTTCTCTTCTTTCTTTTTTGAACCATTGTCTTATTCTATTTCTAGCAGTTGGTGTCTGTACTATATTTAGCCAGTCACGACTAGGTCCAGTTGAATTTGAAGATGTTATAACTTCAACAATTTCGCCGTTTTGTAATTTATAATTTATAGGAACAATTTTACCATTTATTTTTGCACCAGTACACTTATTTCCTACGTTTGTATGCACTCTATAAGCAAAGTCAATTGGAGTTGAACCTGCTGGTAATTCGATTACATCTCCTTTTGGTGTAAATACATAAACTTGGCTATTAAATACATCGTCTTTTAATGCATCTAAAAACTCATGTGGGTCTTGGACGTCTTTTTCCCATTCCATCATTTGTCTTAGCCATTTTAATTTTTGTTCCATCTTAGCATCTTGGTTGCCTGTGATTCCCTCTTTATATTTCCAGTGGGCAGCTATACCGTTTTCAGCTATTTCATGCATTTCATGCGTTCTAATTTGTATCTCTACAGGTTCTCCATCAGGACCAATTACCGTTGTATGAAGAGATTGATAAAGATTTGGTTTTGGCATAGCAATATAATCTTTAAATCTACCTGGCATTGGAATCCACATTGTATGAACCATTCCTAAAACAGCATAACAATCTTTAACTGTATTGACAATTATTCTTACAGCAGTTAAATCATAAATTTCTTCGAACGTTTTATTTTTCTTTTTCATTTTTTTATAGATACTATAAAAATGTTTTGGTCTACCAGATACTTCGCAATTTATATCGACTTCTTTGAATTTTTCTTCTAATAAATGTACTATTTTATCTATGTATTCCTGCCTTTGACTTCTTTTCATTGTTATCTTATCAGAAAGTTCTCGATAACCTTCTGGATCGATATATTTTAAAGCTAAGTCTTCTAATTCCCATTTAATCTTTGAGATACCTATTCTATGAGCAATTCCACCATATATTTCTAGAGTTTCTTTAGCTTTATATTTAGCTTTTTCCTCTGGCATAAATTTAAGAGTTCTCATATTGTGAAGTCTATCAGCTAATTTAATTAATATAACCCTAATATCTTTAGCCATTGCTAAGAACATTTTTCTAAGGTTTTCAGCTTGAGACTCTTCTTTTGTTTGATACTTAATTTTACCTAATTTAGTTACTCCGTCTACTAAGTCGGCTATATCTTTTCCAAATAGTTCTGTAATGTCTTCATATGTGTAAGGTGTATCTTCTACGACATCGTGTAGTAGACCTGCTGCTATAACTTCCATATCTAGCTCTAAATCGGCTAAGATATTTGCAACAGCTATTGGATGAATTATATATGGCTCACCCGATTTTCTAAATACGCCTGCATGAGCAGATTTTGCTAATTCGTATGCTTTTATAACTGGTGTTACGTCGGCGTTAGGAGCGTATTTTTTAATTTTATCTAAAATTTCTTGTAATTCCTTGTCATACATATTACCACCTGATTATCCTATATTTTTATATATATGAAAATAGTTGGTATATACCAACTATTATTATTCTAGTATTTAATTAGAGCATTTACATGGCAGTCTTGTAATTTATCTCTACCATTTAAATCTTCTAATTCTATTAAGAATTGTGTTGAAACTACTTCTCCACCTAATTGTTCTATTAGTTTTATTGCTGCTTCAGTAGTTCCTCCTGTAGCTAGTAAATCGTCAACTATTGCTACTCTTTGACCTGGTTTTATTGCATCTTTGTGTATTTCTAATATGTTTGATCCATATTCTAAATCATACTCAAATCTTTCAACTTCTCCTGGTAATTTTCCTGGTTTTCTAACAGGTACAAACCCAACACCTAATGCATAAGCAACTGGAGTTCCTATTAAAAATCCTCTTGCTTCTGGCCCAACAACTATATCTACGTTTTTATCCTTTAAATCTTCTGCTATTTGATCAATAGTATATTTTAAAGCTTCTCCATCTTGTAATAAAGTTGTTATGTCTTTAAAACTAATTCCCTCTTTTGGGAAATCTTCAATAACCCTTACACATTTTTTTAAATCCATTTTAGATTCCTCCTAATAGCTTTCTAAGCAACTCTCTCTTAGATGTTTCATATTCGTAAGTATCAAACTTTCATCAAGATTAAATTTAGATACAGATTCTTCTGTAAAATCTATAATTAAATTATTGTTTTTATCGTTTATTTCGTAATTTAATAAATTAAATTCTCTAAATACACTTAATATAGTAAATAATTTAAGTGGCATAATTCCAAATACAGCCTTTATCTTATTAAGTGTGATATCTATATGTTTATTTGTAATACAATATTTATATACAAATATAAATTCTTGTCTCGTAGGTACTATGTTTTCCATTATATTATTTAAATATAATTTACTTTTCTCGTCATAATACTTCATAATTTTACTATTTGTACCAATATTATCTAATAAATACAAATATTCTTGTTTATTATATAAAACATCGTAAAGAATAATACTATTATATATGTTTAAATCTAATTTATCAAGATTAGGAGAAAATATAAGTTTTATTTTATGTGTATTTTTAGATATTTCGCCAAATTCGACATCAAATTCTTCTTCTATAAGTGATAAGTCTGAATATGCTCTAAAAAATCCATTTAACGTATTACACATTACTAAAGTGTCTTCTTTGAAATACTCAAATATATTTATATTTTTTATATCATTACTTTTATTATAAAAATTATCTGATATTTCATTTTCTCCAAAATTATTCTCTTTTATTCTTTTATTTTCTAAATTGTAATCTATTTGGTATAAATTGTTCGTATCTTTTGGAACAATCTTTGAAAATAACTTAATAGAATTAAAATCCTTTATCGCAGATTTTGGATGTGCCATTCTTACATCTTTAAGTAAAAATTGTACTTTTCTATTGTTGTTATAGTTATTTTCATCAAGTTGGAACAATACATCTACCTTATCTCCTCTAGTAAAATCATCTGCTAAATAAGCCATATTAAATCCTATAGCCTCATAGACATGGTCTTTTTGAAGAGTTAATTTAAGGTGTTGTTTTGCTGCTCCAACAAACCCTATATTAGAAAGAAGTAAATCCCTCATTATAAATCTCGGTGTTGGATTACTCATTCCAAATGGCTCTAATAAATGAAGGTCATCTACTAATTTTAAATCTACTTGACCTTCTTGTAGCTCATATTCTACTTTTACATTTTCAATTAGATCTTCTTGGCTTAAATTGTAGTCAGCTATTTCATTTACTCTTTTTCTAAGTTCATCTATATTTTCCATATTCATAGAAAGTCCTGCTGCTTGTTCGTGTCCACCAAATTTAGTCATTAAGTCTTTGCATTTGACAAGTGCATCAAATATGCTAAATCCTTTTATTGATCTTGCAGACCCTGTCGCCATACCTTCTTCTATAGTCAATAAGATTGTTGGTTTATAATATTTTTCAGTTAATTTTGATGCTACTATTCCTATTATTCCATGTTGCCAACCTTCATTAGCTATAACTAAAACTTTATCATCTTGGTATGCCGGGTCGCTATTTATAATCGCCTCAGCCTCACTATACATCTTGCTTTCTATTAACTGTCTTTCACTGTTTTTTTCTTCTAAATCAAGCGCTATTTCTTTTGCTTTTTTAGGGTCATCTGCTGTGAAAAGCTCTACTCCTAAGTAAGAATATCCTAGACGACCCGATGCATTTATTCTAGGCCCTACAGAATATCCTATGTGTGATGATTTTATTTGGTGAGTGTCTATGCCACATACTTTTATAAGTTCTTTTAAACCTATATTTTTACCATCTTTCATCATTTTAAGACCAGTTTTTACAATTATTCTATTTTCATCTTTTAGTGGCACTATGTCACATATTGTAGCCAATGTCACAATTTCTAGATAATTATACATAGTTGTCTTAAATTCTTCTGGTGGTGTTAAAGCTTGTATTAATTTAAATGCTACTCCACATCCACATAAAAAATCATATGGATAAGTACAGTCTTCTTGTTTTGGATTTATTACTGCGATTGCGTATGGAACTTCATCTTGGCATTCATGGTGGTCAGTAATTATAACATCCATTCCAAGTTCTTTCGCAAATTCTACTTCTTTTGCTGATGTAATCCCACAGTCAACACTTATTAATAAATCGCATCCCATTTCATTGATTTTTTCTAATGCTTCAACACTAATTCCATAACCTTCTTTTAATCTATTTGGTATGTAATAATTAACATCATATCCTATCGACTTAAAATATAAAACTAATACAGAAGTTGACGATACGCCGTCCACGTCGTAATCTCCATAAATAAATATTCGTTGATTTTTTTCGATAGCTTCTTTTATTCTATCTACACCTTTTTGCATATCTTTCATCAAAAATGGGTCTCTTAAATAATCTAAAGATGGATTCATGAATATTTCCGCATCTTTTTCTGTTATTATGTCTCTATTTTTTAATATTTGGCTTATTTCCGGGGAAATACCAATTTTTTCACTCATTTTATCTTGTTCTATTTTCCCGAAATGTCTCAAAGTCCATTTCTTTTTATAAAGCATATAATCACCTCCTGATTTATATAAATCACATTTTTATTTTTCCAATTTATCCATTTATTATAAAAACTCTCTACACTTTTATTGTGTTAATTTTTTCCATAGATTTATTATTTATTTTATATATTCTGCTTTATATTTTTACAAGTTTTATTATATTATATTTTTGTATTATTTCATAATTTGTTTTACTTTTTCCAATATACTACCGCTTTTTTAGCTTTTATTTTTTCATATACTACACCATTTTGGCTTATATCTTTTAAGTATTGTTTTACTTTTTCTTCTTGGATATTATCTATATCATACTTAGCTTTACATCTATTTATATATACTTCATATGCATTTTCAAGCGTTCTCTCACTGTCCCAGCTTTGATCTATATATTCTACATTAGGGTAATATCCATTTTCCCATAGTATATTGAATACATACAAAACGCTCTTTTCTGATTTACTTTCTTGTTTATTAATCCCTAATATTTTATCTATTTCATCTGTAACTGAATCTGACCTTCTCGTACCAGAACAAAATATCCCGGCATTTTTGCTACAATCTATAAACTTTTTAAATGTATCATAATTGCATATCGCAGGTGTCATACAAGCTATTACTAAGTCAAATTGATGAATCATCCCTTCTTTTTTTATATCTAATTTGGACCAATCATCACATCTAAATTCTATATTTGTCTTTTCATATTCTTTTGCCCTTTTTTGTGCAGATTCAATCATCTTTGGCGACAAATCAGTTCCAACAATTTTGAAACAGTCGTCTGATAATGCTATAGAATATTTTCCTGCTCCACATCCAACATCTAATATAGTCCCTTTTTTGTCTATTAAATTATTTTCTTTTATTATCTGTATAAATATCTCTTTTTTTACTTCTTCTAAATCATAACTCCCAAAATAATCTGCCTTTGCATTCCACAGTTTTACTGCAGCATCATCATTAGCATTTTCATATTTCCAATTTTCTTTAATACTCTCAATAAACATAATATATTCCCCCTAAAAAAAATGGATACAACATTGCTTATTGATTAATGTCGTATCCATTTATATTTTATATAATAATTTTAGCTTAAATTTATTTAAAATTACAACATATACTATTTATAAATCTCAAATTTATTTATGTCTTTGAGCATTTTTATAATAGTCATCTGCTGATTTTATTAAACTTTGTTTTTCTTCATCAGTCAATTCTCTGACAACTTTTGCTGGAGAACCCATTATAAGAACGCCATCTGGGAATTTTTTATTTTGTGTAACTAAAGCCCCAGCAGCTATCATGCAGTATTCTCCTATTTCTGCACCATTTAGAACTATTGCACCCATACCTACAAGACTGTTATTACCGATTTTACATCCATGCACTAATGCGTTATGACCTACTGTTACATTATCACCTATAACAGTGTCTACATCCCATCCTACATGAATTACAGTACCATCTTGTATATTAGTATTTTCACCTATTCTTATAGCATGTTCATCACCTCTAAGAACAGTATTATACCATATGCTTGAATTTTTACCTATTTTGACATCACCTATTATGTCCGCACTTTCTGCAACAAAAACAGATTCGTCAATCTCAGGCATAATTCCATCAAATTCTTTAATCATTTGCATTCGCCCCTTTAAATATTAATTTCCTTCTAACATTAATTTGGCTTGAATCATTATAGCACATTCAGTACGTTTCTTTTGCATTTCACATCCAAGTTTATAAGGAACTTTTATGTCATTGTTGAAGTTGATTGCATTTGCATGACATCCACCTGAACAATAGAATTTGTTCCAACAGTTTCTACATTCATCTTTAGCATAAACGTGAGCTTCTCTGAACATATTTGTTACTTCTTGTGGTAATTCTATTTTTTCTTCTAATATATTTCCTAATTTGAAGTCTTCATTTCCTACGAATTGATGACATGGATATATATCACCTGATGGAGTTATTGCTAGGTATTCATTACCTGCACCACAACCAGTTATTCTTTTTATAACACAAGGTCCTTGATTTAAGTCTATCATAAAGTGGAAGAATGTGAAACCTTCGTCTTTTAATTTCATATCTGCATATTGAACTGCTAATTTTTCATATTCTTCAAATACTTTTGGAAGATCTTCTTCTCTTAATGCATAAGGATTTTCTACTTCTCCAACAACTGGCTCTACAGATGTTAATTTGAATCCTTCATTTGCAAAGTGAAGTACGTCTTCTGAGAAATCTAAGTTATCTCTAGTGAATGTACCTCTTATGTAGTAGTATTTGTCTTTTGGTCTTTCAGATACTAATTTTTTGAATTTAGGAGCTATTATATCATAACTTCCTTTGTTATTTACTGTAGGTCTCATGTTGTCGTTTACTTCTTTTCTACCGTCTAAACTAAGAACTACATTGTGCATATTTTCGTTTATGTATTTTATTTTTTCGTCGTCTAATAAAACACCATTTGTTGTTATTGTGAATCTTATATTTTTTCCACGAGCTTTTTCAGCTTCTCTTCCGTACTCAACAAGTTGTTTAACAACGTCGAAGTTCATTAGTGGCTCTCCACCGAAAAAGTCTATTTCTAGGTTTCTTCTATTTCCTGAATTAGCTATTAAGTAATCTATTGCCGCTTTACCAACTTCAAAGTTCATTATTTCTTTTGCTCCACCGAAGTCACCTTGTGATGCGAAACAATATTTACATCTTAAGTTACAATCGTGTGAAACGTGTAAACATAAAGCTTTTACAACTTTTTGTCTATTTACAAAGTTTGGATTAAATTCGTATGTATCTGTTGTGAATAATAATCCTTCTTCTTTTAAACTAGTTATTTCATCATATGCTTCATCTATTTGTTCTGCTGTGAATTTATCTTCTAACTTAGCTATTATTTCTTCTTTTGTATTTTCTTCATATAAATCAACTAATTCATATGCAACATCATCTAATATATGTACGCTTCCTCCATCTACGTCTAATACCATATTGTATCCGTTCATAGAAAACTTATGTATCATGTCTATTTCCTCCTAAAGTTAAGTTTTGTCTATTTTTTACACAAAATTTATTATAACTTTTTAAGATGATGTAATCAAGTTATACACGACTTTATTTATCGAAATATAAATATATTTAAAACAAAAACTCTCTCGCAATTATGTGAGAGAGTCTTTGTAATACTTTTTCTTATGGGTGTTTGTTTAAAAATCAAAAACAGAGTTTTTTTCAAATTTAACTCTAATTTTTTGTCCAACTTTAACTTTTTCTATATTTTTATCAACTTCCATTTGTAATGAAAGATTGTTTTCATTGTCACAATTTTTTATATGTATATTGTAAGTAAATGAATTTTCTATTACTTTTACAACAGTCATTTCAAATATATTTTCACCATCTTCTATATCTTGTGAATTATCTTCAACAACTTTCATATGATGTGCTCTTATTCCAATATGTTTAGAATTTTCGTTGACACCTTTTTCTATTTTACAGTTAAATCCCCAATCTTTGGCAAATACTGTATCTGTATTAATTATATCACAAGATGATATGTTTTTGCATCCTGTTATAACAGCTTCTGTCATACAACTTGGATGTACGAACAACTCATTCTTTGTTCTTTTTGGTAATGAAAGCCCATTATCAAATACTATTATATCATCACTTATTCTATAGGCCTCTGATATATCATGAGTTACAAATAATACATTTCCATCAAAGTCTTTTAATATTTCACATAATTCATTTTCCATATTACTTCTAAGATGATAATCTAATGCTGAAAATGGCTCATCTAATATTAATATATCTGGATTTAAACATAATGCTCTAGCTAGTGCTATTCTTTGTTGTTGTCCTCCTGACAATTGCCATGGGTATCTATCTTCAAATCCTTCTAATCTGAACTTCTTAAGATATTTTTTAGTTATTTCATCTTTTTCTTCCTTAGATAACTTTTCTATCCCCAACTGTATATTTTGTTTAACTGACATATGTGGGAATAGTGCATAGTTTTGGAATAAAAACCCTATATTTCTCTGTTGAGGCGTTAGGTTTATCTTTTTTTCTGAATCAAAAAACACCTTTCCATTTGAAATTATTTTTCCTTTATCAGGTTTTACAATACCTGCAATACATCTTAGCGTCATACTTTTTCCGCATCCAGATTGACCTAATAATCCAACTATCCCATCTTCTTGCTCAAATTTAACTTTTAATTTAAAGGAGCCTAGATCTTTTTCTATATCAACATATAAAGACATTTCTATTTACCTCCTCTACTTCTTTTTCCAACAAGGTCTTGCTGTTTATCAGACCAAAAGTTTAATACTAATATCATAACTACAGAAATAGCCACAATTGTCGCTACCCATAACATAGCTCCCTTATAATTCATTGCTTGCACTTGGAAGAATATCGCAAGTGGCATAGTTTGAGTTTTTCCTGGTATATTACCAGCCATCATTAATGTAGCTCCAAATTCTCCTAATGCTCTTGCAAAAGATAATACTACTCCACCGATTATTCCTGGCCAAGCAAGAGGTACCGAAATCTTATAAAAGATTTTCCACTTACTCATTCCTAATGTTTTTGCCGCTGCAATTAAATTATCGTCAATTTGTTCAAAAGCTGAACGTGATGATCTATACATCATTGGGAATGCTACTACAACAGCCGAAATTACTGTTGCTGTCCATGTAAATATTAAGTTTATATCAAACTGTAATAAGAACTTCCCTGCTGGTCCATTTTTACCAAAGAAAATAAGTAAAAAGAACCCTAAAACAGTAGGAGGAAGAACAAGCGGTAATGTAAATATACTATCGATTATTCCCCTCCATTTCCCTTTATAGTTTGCAACTAAATAAGCTGTTCCTATTCCTAAAAAAAATGTTATTACTGTTGCCAGTAAAGATGTTTTAACGGAAATCCAAAGAGGTGTTAAACCTGCATCCATCTTATTCTTCCTCCTCTTAAATTTTATAATCTTCTCTATTTATTAATAACCTATAAATGACGCAAATGCATCATCTATAGGTTATGTCATTTAAAATCATTATTTTTAATTTATAATATCTATAATTTAAAACTATTTAGCTTTTTTGAATCCATATTTTTCTAATATAGCTTGTCCTGCATCACTTAATAAGAAATCTTCAAATTGTTTAGCAGCATCTGATTGTTTGCTATCTTTAAGAACAGCTATTGGGTAAGCTATTTCTGAGTGAGTATCTTCGTCAGTAGTTAAAACTACATCTACATCATCTACTCCATGAGCATCACTTAAGTAAACAAAACCAACTTGTGCAGCACCTTGTTGTACATAAGATAAAACTTGTTTAACGTCTTTACCTAAAACTAATTTGCTTTGTACTGCATCATATAATTTAGTATTATCTAAAACTTCTTTAGCGTATTTACCAGCTGGAACACTTTCTGGATCTCCTATAGCTATTTTTGTTATAGAATCAGATTTTAAATCATCTAATGAATCTATTTTTTCACCTTTAGCAGCTACTAATACTAAATCATTTATTAATAAAGTTTTTACATCGTCTTTATTTATTGTTCCGTCTTCAACTAATGCATCCATTTGTTTTGCACCTGCAGATATAAATACATCACATTCTGCACCTTCTTGTATTTGTTGCATTAATGTTCCTGAAGAACCTAAGTTAACTGTTAATTTTACATCTGGATTTACTTGTTTGAATTCTTTTTCTATTTCTACCATTGCTTCTTGTAATGAAGCTGCTGCAGATATTTTTAATTCTATTTCTTTTCCTGATGATTTTGAAGATGATGCATCGCTTGATGCACCTGAAGATGAGTTAGAAGATGATGAACTTCCGCTATTGCTGCATCCTACTGCACCTAACATTAAGCATAATGCTAGTGATAAAACCCCGAATTTCTTTTTCATAATTGAAATTTCCCCCTACCTTATAATTGTTCGTCACAACTAAACATGTTATAACATTACTGGTTTGTATATTTTTGTTATGTTTTATAATGTTTTACCATTTTTAATTATGTTCATTCTTATTGTATAATGTTTTCTCTTTTTTTTCAACTTTTTTAGACAAAATTTACCTTATTTTTTTCTGCTTTTCGACCAAAAATGATGTTAATAGTATAATTTTTAGATATACATAATTAAACAAATATTATAAAATATTACATAAGGAGGCTGATATTATGGATTCAACATCATTAACGCCATTAGAAGTTGCGGAATTATTAAAAATAACAAAAAATACAGTTTATGAGTTAATAAAAAGAGGTGAACTTCCAGCTTATAAAGTAGGCAAAAAACTTCGTATTGATAAAGAAGATATCAATAATTATATAAATAATCAAAAAAAAGGTAGT
Source organism: Clostridium sp. 2218st1_F5_2218SCRN_220325 (assembly GCF_039062665.1). Taxonomy (NCBI): domain Bacteria; kingdom Bacillati; phylum Bacillota; class Clostridia; order Eubacteriales; family Clostridiaceae; genus Clostridium; species Clostridium sp. 2218st1_F5_2218SCRN_220325. The sequence continues at coordinate 103,200 of NZ_JBCLNH010000002.1, forward strand.
TCATCACCTCAAACTAAACATTCAAAACAAGAAATCCTTGCAAATGATATAGCTATCAATAAGGATATGAATATAGACGATAAAAACATTATAATTTGTGGTCAAGATATGATTTTAGATATTTTAGGTAGAAATATTGAAAGTCGTCTTCCATCTATAAAGTCATACAGATCTTATATGGGAAGTTATAATGGTCTAATTAATTTATACACTAATAAAGCATCTATTGCTTCAACTCATCTATGGGACTGGGAAACTTCAGAATATAATATTGATTTTGTTAAGAAATTACTTCCTGGAATTCCATGCACAATAATCAACTTGACATATAGAATTCAAGGTTTTTATGTTCAAAAAGGGAATCCTAAAAATATAAAGGGATGGGACGATTTAAAAAGAAATGATTTAAATTATATAAACAGAGAAATTGGATGCGGTGTCAGAGTTTTATTAGACGGCAAATTACGTGAACTAAATATTCCTTCTAATAAGATTAATGGTTATAACTGTGAAGAAAACTCTCACTTAGCTGTTGCAAGTGCTATTGCAAGAGGTAAAGGTGATTTTGGTTTAGGTATAGAAAAAGTCGCTAAGCAAATAGATAATATTGATTTTATTCCTCTACAAAGTGAACGATATGATTTAGTTATAAAAACTGAAAATCTAGAAAATCCAATTTATAAAGAAATTTTAAACATTATTAATTCAGATGAATTCAAAGATGAATTGGTAGGACTTGGTGGTTATGATTTAAAAGATACGGGAAGAATAATAGCAGAAACATAACCCACCTTTAACTTTTAAAAAGGGAATTGAACGGTAACTCAAATCACCATTCAATTCCCTTTGTATTTTATGTAGATACTATCTTTCACATTCTTGGTTAGCAACTGTACAAGAAGTCTTGCAAGCTGATTGACAAGAAGTTTGACATTCTCCACATCCACCTTTAGCAGCACTTTCTTTTAAAGTAGCTTGAGATAAAGTTTTTATATGTTTTTTAGCCATGTCGAATTTCCTCCTAATCTTTTGTTTGTATGTATAATTTTATAACACTTGAATAATTATAACATATATTCCATATATTTAAAAATATTTTAGAAATTAACTCCTATAATTCCTCCAATTCCACCGGCTACAGTCGTTAATATTACACTATATAGCATACTTATCTCAAAAGAAAAATTTTCTTTTGCTAAGAAAACTAATACTATTAAAAATACTATATAAAGCAATCCTTCAAGCAATCCATATAACAACCCTTTTTCTTTTATTTGTTTACAAGCATAAAATCCACCAAATGCAGCACCAAAAGTTGTAATAATGGATACTATTAATCCCATACTATCTGAAGACATCTTTGTAAAAGTTAATAATGCATTGTAAATTAAAATTACAATTAGAGTAAAGATATATGCATATCCCAATCCTTTAAAAATACTTATCGCTTTATTCATAAAAAAACCTCCCTTCTTAAATAAATATATTTAAGAGGAAGGTTTTAAATTCCTAATTATTATTTACTTTCTTTTTTTGATTGAACGCTACCTATAGCCCATTTTTGTATTGGCATTTTAGTTCTGCTTGGTCCAAATTCTATAACTATAGTTTCTTCTTCTATTTTTGCTACGTTAGCAACAATACCACCTATAGTTACTATAGTATCTCCAACAGCTAAAGAATCTCTCATTTCTTTTAATTCTTTATCTTTTTTCTTTTGTGGTCTTATAAATAAGAAGTAGAATATTGCAAATAAAGCAATTATATACACAATTGACCATACTAATTGTTGATTCATTTTATTTTCTCCTTTAACTTTTATTTAAAAATATTTATTATTAAATATTATATAGTAAATATTTTATAATTCATACCCATATTTAGTAAAAAATTCTTCTCTGAAGTCTAGTAATCTATCTTCTCTTATTGCTTGTCTAACTTGTTCCATTAATTTAAGTAAGAATCTTAAGTTGTGTGTAGTTATAAGTCTAGCAGCTAATATTTCGTTAGCTTTTACTAAGTGTCTTATATATGCTTTTGTGTAGTTTTGACAGCAATAGCAATCACACTCTGGATCTAATGGAGTAAAGTCTTTAGCATAAGCAGCATTTCTAACTACAACTTTACCTTGGCTAGTCATAGCAGTACCATTTCTAGCTATACGAGTTGGAAGTACGCAGTCGAACATGTCTACTCCTCTTATTACACCTTCGATTAAGTCGTCAGGTGAACCAACACCCATTAGGTATCTTGGCTTATCAACTGGCATAAGTGGTGTAGTATATTCTAATACTTCGTACATAAGTGGTTTAGGTTCTCCAACACTAAGTCCACCTATTGCGTATCCTGGTAAATCTATAGCAGTTATTTCTTTTGCTGATTGCTCTCTTAAATCTTTATACATACCACCTTGGATTATACCGAATAATGCTTGGTTTTCTGTATTTTTGTGAGCATCTTTACATCTTTGAAGCCATCTTGTAGTTCTTTCTAAAGATTTTTTAACGTATTCTCTGTCAGCTGGGTATGGAGCACATTCGTCAAATGCCATCATTATGTCTGAACCTAATGCATTTTGTATCTCCATAGCTTTTTCTGGACTTATGAAGTGTCTTGAACCATCTAAATGTGATTTAAATGTAACACCTTCTTCAGTTATTTTTCTAAGTGGTCCTAGTGAGAATACTTGGAATCCACCACTATCTGTTAATATTGGTTTGTCCCAATTCATAAATTTGTGAAGCCCACCAGCTTCTTTTACTAATTCGTGACCTGGTCTCATATATAAGTGGTAAGTATTACTTAGGATTATTTGTGATCCTATTTCTTTTAATTCTTCTGGTGTCATCGCCTTTACTGTTGCTTGTGTACCAACTGGCATGAATATAGGCGTTTCTATACTTCCATGTGGTGTGTGTAATATTCCAAGTCTTGCACCACTTTGTTTACAAGTTTTGATAAGTTCGTATCTTATTGCACTCATTTTGTTTCTCCTTAAAATTTCAAATATATTGATTAATCTCTATATTAAATTTATGATGTAAGTATATTTATTAAAACATACTTACATTTTCATCATCATCTTTTAGATAAGATGCTATTATACTTTTGATAGTAGATTTTGATTCTTTTTCTATGCCTTCTTTGTCCTTTTCCGGCATTAAATATTTCTTAATGAAGAATATAGCTGCTATAGCTAATACACCTAATAATAATTCACCTGCACTTGATGACTTAGGTATTAAAAGTAGCTTTCTTGCTATTGCGTATAAAAGAACTTCTAATAAAGTTTCAGGTCGATGTAAGCAAAGCATAATTACTAATTCTACGGCTATTACAAGTAATAATATTTGTGCCAAGAAGTTATTTAGTTGCTCGTAATTAACAGGATTTGCGAAGTCGATAATATAAGCACCATAAACCTCTCTCAAAATATCGAATATACCTAAAAGTATGACTAATAGTATTACTACTGATAGTAAAATCTCACATAAATGTGCTATTTTAATAAAAGTCTGCTTTGTATTTCTTTTCATTTTTTCGGCCCCCAGTTAAGTTTGATATTATTATTTTATAAACATTGCATCTCCAAAACTAAAGAATCTGTATTTGTCCTTAACTGCTTGATTGTAAGCATTTAATACATGCTCTTTTCCTGCTAAAGAACTAACTAGCATTATAAGTGTAGACTCTGGTAAATGGAAGTTAGTTATTAAGTTATCTATAACTTTCCATTTGTATCCTGGGTATATAAATATATTTGTCCATCCTGATGTAGCTTTTACTAAGCCATTTTCATCAGCTACTGACTCTATAGTTCTTGTACTTGTTGTACCAACACTTATTACTCTATTTCCATTTGCTTTAGCTCTATTTATTTTTTCTGCTGCTTCTTCTGTCACCATGTAGAATTCTGAATGCATTTGGTGGCTGTTAACATCATCTACTTTTACTGGTCTGAAAGTTCCAAGACCAACATGAAGTGTTACGAATGCTAAATCAACACCTTTTTCTTTTATTTTAGTTAATAATTCTTCTGTAAAGTGAAGTCCAGCAGTTGGAGCTGCTGCAGAACCATTATGTTTAGAATAAACTGTTTGATATCTTTCTCTTTCATCTAGTTTTTCTGTTATATATGGTGGTAGTGGCATGTTTCCTAATTCGTCTAGAATTTCTTCAAATATACCATTATATTCGAATTTAACTATTCTAGCTCCATCTTCACCCATTCCAACTACTTCTGCTATTAGTTTGCCATCTCCAAATGAGAATCTAGCTCCTATTTTAGCTCTTTTACCTGGTTTAACTAATGTTTCCCAAGTATCATCTTCAGTTCTTTTTAAAAGTAAAAATTCTATTTTTCCACCTGTTTCTACTTTTGAACCGATAAGTCTAGCTGGGATTACTCTAGTGTCGTTTAAAACTAGGCAATCTCCTGGATTTAAATAATCTATTATATCTTTAAATATTCTATGTTCGATTTCACCAGTTTCTTTATTAAGTACCATAAGTTTAGAACTTGTTCTATCTTTTATTGGAACTTGTGCAATTAATTCTTCTGGTAAATCAAAGTTAAAATCGCTTGTTTTCAATTTTTTAACTTCCTTTCTAAATAAATATTTGTCAAAACATACAAATACAATGATAACAAATATTTATTTATTTGGGTAGACTTTTATAAAATCTTATTTTTGGGGATATTCTATATTTAAATGTTCATATGCTCTTGGCATAGCAATACGCCCCCTAGGCCCTCTATTTATAAAACCTAGTTGAAGTAAATACGGCTCATAAACATCTTCTATTGTATTTCTATCCTCTCCAATTGATGCTGCTAATGTGTCTAATCCTACTGGCCCACCGCCAAACTTGTGGATTATTGTTAAAAGTAGTTTTTCATCAACATCATCAAGACCTAAACTGTCTACACCTAATAATTCTAAGGCATCATTTGCAACTTCATCAGTTATATTTCCGCCGGCTTTTACTTGAGCATAGTCTCTAACTCTTTTTAGAAGTCTATTTGCTATTCTTGGTGTCCCCCTAGAACGTCTAGCAATCTCTGTTGCTCCATTTAAGTTTATTTCTGCTTCTAGAAGATTTGCTGATCTCATTGAAATTTGAGCTAATTCATCTACTGTATAGTAGTCTAATTTGCATATTACTCCAAATCTATCTCTAAGTGGGTTTGTAAGCATTCCCGCTCTAGTCGTCGCACCAATTAGTGTGAATTTTGGTAAATCAAGCCTTATACTTCTTGCTGATGGTCCTTTTCCGATAATTATATCTATACAGTAATCTTCCATTGCAGGGTATAAAACTTCCTCTACACTCCTATTTATTCTGTGTATTTCGTCAATAAATAATACATCATTTTCCTCTAAATTAGTTAAAATTGCCGCTAAATCACCAGCTCTTTCAATAGCTGGACCAGATGTAATTCTAAGGTTTACACCCATTTCATTGGCTATTATTCCAGCTAAAGTTGTTTTTCCTAAACCTGGAGGTCCATATAATAAAACGTGGTCTAGTGGCTCATTTCTAGATTTTGCTGCCTCTATAAATATTTCTAATTGTTCTTTTACTTTTTCCTGACCTAAATAATCCGATAAACTCTTAGGTCTTAAACTAACTTCTGTCTCTGTATCTTCTGATTTCATGCTAGAAGTTATCAATCTATTTTCATCACCTAAATCAAACATTTACCAATCTCCTTTCTATATTTTCGTCTATTTAAATCTAATTACTTACTCATTAAATATGTAAGTGATTTTTTAATTAAGTCTTCTGTTTTTAATCCGTCTTTTTTGAATTTTTGAACAGCTTCTTTAGCTTCTGTACTTGAATATCCTAAAGCTAATAATGCTTCTAATGCTTCATCTAACTCTAATCCTGTAGGTGCTTGATTAAATAAAGTAGCTTCAAACTCTGCCATATCTTTATCTACTTTATCTTTTAATTCTAAAATTATTCTCTCAGCAGTTTTTTTACCGACGCCTGGACATTTCGATAGTTTTGCAATATCCTCACTAAGGATATATGCACTAAGTTGTGGTGGCGTTGCACAAGATAAAATTCCAAGACCTACTTTTGGACCTATCTTTGACACTGATGTAAGTAGTTTAAACATCTCAAGTTCCATTTGAGTTGAAAATCCGCACAAACTCATGTCATCTTCTCTTACTATTAATTTTGTAAATATTTTTGCACTTTTTCCCTTTTGTACACTTTGCGCCGTAAAACTAGATACATTTATTTCGTATCCAATTCCGTTATTTTCTAAAATTATTCTATCTAAATATATTTCCTCTACGATTCCTTTTATATAGCTATACATACATTCTCCTTATAAAATTATTTAAAGTTTTTTAAAGTCTTTTCTAGTCTATTTGCATGTGCATGACATACAGCTATTGCAAGAGCATCAGCAGTATCATCTGGTTTTGGTATTTCTTTTAATTTTAAAAGAGATGTCACCATCTGTTGTACCTGCATTTTTTGAGCTCTACCATATCCAACAACACCTTGTTTAACTTGAAGTGGTGTATATTCATAAATAGGCTTATTATTGTGTGTACAAGCCAACATAATTACACCTCTCGCCTGTGCAACTGTGATTGCTGTTTTTACATTTTTGTTAAAGAACAATTCCTCAATCGATACTTCATCAATATTATAGTTCTTAATTAAAATATCTATACCTTTATAAACAAGTGCTAGCCTTTGATCTGTTGGTGTGTTTGCGTTAGTCGTAACAGCCCCATAATCAATAACTCTAAACTTATTATTTTTATATTCTATTATTCCGTATCCAACTATAGCTATCCCTGGGTCTATTCCTAAAATAACCAAAACTGACCTCCTAAATTTATTTTTATACAAACCTATGTTCTCATCTATTATATCAAATAAACTAAAGCTTTAACAAATAAACTAAAAATATTATTTCTATAAATATAAAAATATGTCCTTTAAATGTTGTCAGCAAAATTATGCTATTAACATTTAAAGGACATATTTCTCAGGTATATATTAAATTTTATTAGCTACCGAAATCTTCAAGTCTAGAATAAGCATCTTCTTCATTATCTAATACTATCGCTTCTTTAAGTTCTTCTTGAACTGATTTTGGAAGTGATTTTATTTGGATAGAAGTTTTTTCTACTAATTCTTTTTTACCTTCTTTATTATATTTGAAAACAGTTATATATCCATCTTCATTTTCTAATGTATATTTATTTGCTTTTGATAAATCTGTAGTTTCATCAGAAGTCTTTAAAATTATTTGATATTTATTCATTGTAGATACTTCTTTGTCTGGATATTTTTCTTTTAAGGCCGCTTTAATTTCATCTTCAGTTTTATTTAATAAGTCCTCGTTTACTTTTCCTAACATTACTGGTATTTCATTATCATCTTGAAGCCATATTTGACAGTATTCATCTAATTTAAATTTTTGTTGACTAGAAAGACTCTTTTGATTTGTTTTGTCAATTTTGCTGTTACTTGCTTCAAGCGTTTCATAACTCTTAACCCCTAAAAAAATACCTCCACTTAATAGTATTACTCCTAATGCTACTAATGACGGAATAATCCAGCGATAATTCTCCATCTTTTTCATTACTTATGTCCTCCTCCTTTGTAAATATGTAGGATTTTTATTAGTATCTTAGCCATTTTTGCTAATATTTATACATTAATAACACTATATTTTGGTCATATTTTTTAGGTGTGCAAAATATAATTATTAATAATAATTTTATGGAATTGAGGTGTGTTTATCTTGGAAAATAACTCTTATACTACATCAGATAGACTTGATTATTTAGAGTTTAGACAAAACCTACTAATTTTAAAACAACCATGTCACAAGGCAACCGTCTTTTTTGATTTAACTATAGATATATATTTAAAAATGAAGGAAAAATCTGAGGAGTTCTCTGAAAATGTTAAAAACGGTAAAAATCTAAAATTATTAGATTATGAAAAAATGATAATAAATATTTGGCCAAATATTTCAAATTACCCTTCTTCATGTTCACTAATAGCAAATTCACTATTAGATAAAGATGTGTTTCAATCAATAGTAGAATAATCTATGTACAATACATATTTTTTTATATTTTGGAAATACTTTTATTAATTAAAGTTAATAGGAGGTTCAAAATAATGGCTAGAATAGGATGTAATGTACTAAATTGTTCGCATAACGATGCAGGAGTTTGTTATGCAAATAGAATATCTATAACAGGAAAAAAAGCTCATACAAGTAACCATACTTGTTGTTCTTCATTTTTAGACCAATCTACTTACAGTAACTTAACAAGCAATACTTGTACTAATGGAAGTTGCGACTACATAGGATGTAATGTAAAAACATGTGCTTATAATGCAGGAAATGTATGTAGCTTAAATAATATATCAGTAACATCTAGTGCTGATTCAGCTAATTTATACTCTGAAACATATTGTTCAAGCTTTAAATGCAAATAATAATATTTACTTTTTATAGAAAGATAGACGTCAAAATGTCTATCTTTTTTTAATTATAAATAAATTATCTAAATCAACGGACAAAGTCATTGGCTACATGAACAAAGTGATTTTTTTAATTTTATATTCACTTATCTATAGTCTAAATTTGTATATTATTTAACAAAACTTTAACATAAATTCACCTCTCTTTCAATTGACATTTTATGGTAATCATCACTATAATACTTGTATGTATTGTATGTGAGTATTTACTCACTATTTTTATGGTTCATATTGTGAGTGTTTACTCACTTTAATACTTTGGAAAAATATTATTTAATAATGTGTTAAATAAAAATTTTCTTATTAATAGTTTTGTTTTAATATGAAACTTCAAATTTTAGGAGAAATTTCAAATGCAACATTCTATTTTAAATTCATATAAGAAAGACATATTAGAAAATAAAACAATGACAGCCAAGTGTAAAAGGGTATTAGAAACTAGCATTGACCTTTTTGCTAAAAATGGGTATTCCAATACATCAACCAGTGAGATAGCAAAAATCGCAGGTGTTGCTGAGGGTACAATATTTAAACATTTCGGCACAAAAGAAAATTTACTACTTTCTTCGATTATGCCATTTATATTTGATTATGTTCTTCCAGAAATGATAATAGATTTTGAAGATGTTGAAATAAAGGATATATATCCTGACTTTAAATCATTTATACATGAACTTGTCTATGAAAGATTTAATTTTATGAGTGAAAATTATAAAGTCGCTCACATCTTATTGGCAGAAGTGCTTTATCGTGAAGATCTAAGAATAAAAATTGTAGATGGTTTAAAATCTACTATAATGGACGGTTTTGACAAAATATTAAATTACTTTAAAGAAAATAAGATGATAAAAGACGTTCCTAATGGACTTATCGTCAGAACTGTTATTTCAAATATAGGTGGATATGTCGTGTTAAAGTATATTTTCGATCCTGATGGGAATTACAACGATGAAAAAGAGCTAAAATACATAGAAGAATTAATAGTTAATGCTTTTAGTTTATAATTACTTTGGGGCAGTTTGAGGAGGTTTAATTTTATGAAAAAAATATTTAATGTAGGGATAGATGTCGGTTCTACTACAGTTAAAATAGTCGTTTTAGATAAAGATACAGTTGTATTCAAAAAATATACAAGACATTTTTCAGACGTAAAAAAAGCCGTTAAAGAAGTTTTAATAGAAGTTTATGAAAAATTCGGGGATATCAGAATTTCTACTGTAGTAACTGGGTCTGGAGGAATAGATATCTCTAAGTATTTAGGTTTAAAATTTGTACAAGAGGTAATATCATCTACAAAAGCAATTGAAACCTTCAATCCAGAAACTGATGTTGTAATCGAACTCGGTGGTGAAGATGCAAAAATCACTTATTTAAGTGGTGGTATTGATCAAAGAATGAATGGTATCTGCGCTGGTGGTACTGGTGCATTTATAGACCAAATGGCAACTTTACTAAAAACAGATGCTGCTGGACTTAACGAAATGGCTAAAGATTATGAGGTTATCTATCCTATCGCCTCTAGATGTGGTGTCTTTGCAAAGACAGATATTCAGCCATTGATAAATGATGGTGCAAGAAAAGCTGATATAGCCATGAGTATATTTAATGCTGTCGTAGTTCAAACAGTCAGCGTTTTATCTTGTGGTAGAGCTATAGAAGGAAATGTAGCCTTTTTAGGAGGTCCTCTATACTTCTTATCAGAACTTAGAACAGCATTTAAAAATGTACTTAACTTGAGCGATGAAAATATAGTATTTCCAAAAGATGCACAGTTATATATCGCTATGGGTGCTTCAATATTAGCAAAAGATGAACCCGATATTAATTTATCAGATTTGATAAATAAAACAAAAAAAATCGAAGGTGTAAATTTATCTAATACAGAAGGTTTAGAGCCTCTATTCAAAAACAAACAAGAACATGACGAATTCATAAATAGACACAATAAATCTAAAGTTACTAAAAAAGATATAAAAAATATAAAAGGAAATTGCTTCTTAGGTATTGATGCCGGTTCTACAACTACAAAAGCCGCATTAATAGATGAAGATTGCAACTTAGTTTATACATATTATAGTAGTAACGAAGGTAGTCCCCTTCAAACTTCTATAAATATAGTAAAAGATATTTATAGCTGCCTGCCAAAAGATGTCCACATAGTTTCATCTTGCGTCACTGGATATGGTGAAGCTTTACTAAAAAAAGCGTTAAAAATAGATTATGGTGAAATAGAAACTATGGCTCACTACAAAGCAGCTAAATACTTTGACCCACAAGTAGACTTCATATTAGATATCGGAGGCCAAGATATGAAATGCCTTCATATAAAAGATGGAGTTATCGACAATATTATCCTTAATGAAGCTTGTTCTTCTGGTTGTGGTTCTTTCCTTGAAACTTTTGCAAAATCACTTTCTATGTCTATACAAGACTTTGCAAAAGAAGGTACATATTCACAACATCCAGTTGATTTAGGTTCTCGATGCACAGTCTTTATGAATTCTAGAGTTAAACAGGCACAAAAAGAAGGTGCTACAGTTGCCGATATATCATCAGGTCTTTCTTATTCAGTTATAAAAAACGCCTTATTCAAAGTTATAAAAATTAGAGATTTAAATGAACTTGGTAAAAACATAGTTGTACAAGGTGGTACTTTTTACAATGATTTAGTTTTAAGAAGCTTTGAAAAATTAATCGGCAGGGATGTAATTAGACCTGATATTTCTGGAATAATGGGTGCATTTGGTGCTGCTTTAATAAGTAAGGAAAAATACACTCCACAACATAAAACAGAATTTTTAAATTTAAAACAACTTGAAAACATCAAAGTAGATAATACAGTTCGTAGATGTAAAGGTTGCTCAAACAAATGTCTACTTACTATAAATAAATTCTCAGAAACTGAAATATTTGTATCTGGTAATAGATGCGAAAATGGTGCCGCTTTATATGGTGAAGAAAAACCTGACCCAAATAAAGAAAAACCAATAAATCTATTTGCATACAAATATGACAGATTATTTAAACATTATAAACCATTAAAATTGGAAGATGCACCACGAGGTGAAGTCGGTATTCCAAGGGTTTTAAATATGTATGAAGATTATCCATTCTGGTTCACTTTATTTACTAAATTAGGATTTAAAGTAACTCTATCAGGAAGATCTTCAAAAAAACTTTATGAAAGAGGTATGATTAGTATAGCCTCTGAAACAGTTTGTTACCCAGGTAAAATGGTCCATGGACATATCCAAAGTTTAATAGATAAAGGTGTTAAGACTATCTTCTACCCTGCTGTAACACACGAATACAGAGAAGATAAAACTTCAGACAACAACTACAATTGCCCTGTCGTTATATCTTATTCTGAAATAATAAAAAACAATGTTCCTGATATAAAGAAAAAGAATATTAAGTTTATAAATCCATTTATGACTTTAAATGATAAAGAAAACTTAAAACAAAGACTTTGTCAGGTCTTCTCTAATTATTTTTCAGAATTAAACATCTCAAAATCTGAAATTAGAGCTGCTGTTGATGCTGCAAGAGATGAAGAATTAGCATTTAAAGCAGATATAAGACATGCTGGCGAAGAAGCTGTTAAAAAAATAGAAAAAGAAAACTTAAAAGGTATAGTTTTAGCTGGTAGACCTTATCACCTTGACCCAGAAATTAACCATGGTATGCCAGAATTAATAAATTCACTTGATATGGCAGTACTTACAGAAGATAGTGTTTGTCATCTTGCACAAGTACAAAGACCTCTAAGAGTTGTTGACCAATGGGTATATCACTCTAGACTTTACAAAGCTGCTGAATTTACTAAAAAATACGATAACATAGAATTAGTTCAGCTAAACTCATTTGGATGCGGTCTTGATGCTGTAACAACAGAACAAGTTCAAGAAATACTAGCAGAAAAATCAAAAATATATACAGTAATAAAAATAGATGAAGGTAATAACTTAGGTGCAGCAAAAATAAGACTTCGTTCACTAAAAGCTGCTATGGCAGAAAGAGAAGCAAATAACATAAGTGTTAAAAATATAAAAGAAAATAAAATACATTACACTAAAAACGATAAATTTGATCCAAAACGTAAATTGCTAGTTCCTCAAATGTCTCCAATTCACTTCCAATTCATCCAAAAGGCTGTGAATTTAAGTGGTTGGAATGTAGAAATCCTTCAAGATACAAGTAGAGAGATTATCGAGGAAGGATTAAGATATGTAAATAATGATGCATGCTACCCTGCCATCATAGTTATAGGACAGTTAATAGGCGCTCTTAAATCAGGCAAATACGACTTAAACAACGTAGCTGTAGGTATAACTCAAACTGGTGGTGGTTGTAGAGCGACTAACTACATAGGTTTCTTACGTAAAGCTATGTATGAGGCAGGATTTAAAGATGTACCAGTTGTATCATTAAGTGCACAAGGCATAGAAGATAATGGTCTTAAAGAAAATATTTCACTACCACTACTAAATCGTGGCTTTATGGCTGTAGTTTATGGTGATTTATTTATGAAAGTATTATATAGAACTAGACCTTATGAAAAAGTCAAAGGAAGCGCAAATGCTTTATATGAAAAATGGGTTAAAATTTGTATGGATTCACTTGAAAGTGCTAAATTCTCTACTTTCAGTAAAAACATCAAAGCAATAATAAAAGATTTTGATAATCTAGAACTTCTAGATATCAAAAAACCTCGTGTTGGTCTTGTTGGAGAAATATTAGTAAAATTCCATCCAACTGCAAATAACAATATTGTCGACGTCCTTGAAAGAGAAGGGGCTGAGGCTGTAATGCCAGAGCTTGCTGGATTCTTCTTGTATTGTTCTCTAAACAATATATACAAAAAAGACCACAAACTAGAAGGTAGCGCTAAAGGTAAATTCTTTGCAAAATTCTTTATTGGTTTAGTTAGTTTCTACCAAAAAACTTACGTAAAAGAACTTAAAAAGAGCAAGAGATTTACTCCACCTGAAAGTATTTATGAATTAGCAGAAAAGACTAAAACATTAGTCTCTATCGGAAATCAAACTGGTGAAGGCTGGTTCTTACCAGGTGAAATGATAGAATTAATAGAAAGTGGTGTTGATAATATAGTTTGTATGCAACCATTTGGTTGTCTTCCTAACCACATAATTGGTAAGGGGCCTATAAAAGAATTAAAAGCTAGATATCCAAAAGCAAACATAATTCCAATAGACTACGACCCTTCTGCAAGTGAAGTTAACCAAATAAACAGAATAAAACTTATGCTATCAAGAGCATTTAAAAACTTAAAAGAAGAAGATAATACATCTAAAATATCTTCTAAAGCAAAAACTTTTACTGTTAATGATATTAAATCAAATAAAGAAAGTGAATCAAAAACACCAGAAAATAAAAAAGCTGTTAATATGTAAATAAAAGGCTGATTTCTACTTTAAATAGAAATCAGCCTTTTTTAATTCTAAGAAAATTATATATTATCTGGTTTTTGGATAATATATAATTTCCAACCTATTAACTAAAGCAACGGACGAAGTCGTTGGCGCCATGAGCAAAGCGAATTTTTTTTAATTAATCTATCTCTTTTAGATTCATATCTGTTGATTGTTTTAAAATCAAATGTTTTAAATATTGAATTGCACCTATTAACACTCCACCTAGAATAAAAAATAGTACATTAAAATTATAAATATTAACAGGAACATAGTTGTAAGTTCCTGTAATAGTTGTGGGTTCCATAATGATTGAATATATTGAACCTATCATCAATCCTAAAATTATATATATCATCTCAGAAGTATATTTTTGTAATAAATATTTAACTAGCTTTGTAAATGAGAATATTCCAATTATCAAACCGACTATAAATACTAATATAATAGGCATTTGGCTGAAATTCCCATTCAAGATATTGTGAATACTCTTCATAATAGGTAGATATAAACCAAATATCAAAAGCAAAGTCGATCCAGATATACCTGGAAGTACCATTGCAGATACAGCTATAATTGCTACTAACATAATATAAATCATTAAACCTATATCAAAATATTTAAAACTTATATTATAAGAATTTGATGATATAGGATTGAAATAAGTAATTAAAACTACTACTAATATTCCAATAACAGTAAATATAATATTGTGATACTTATCTACTATATTTTCTTTTTGACCTTTTATAATTACAGGAATGGAAAATACTATAAAACCTATAAATAATGAACTTATCTAGTATATATTATATTCAAAATTAGGTATTACCATATATATTCCTATACAAAATCCTATAATCCATCCCATACCTAATTTTACGAGAAATTTAAATCCATTTCTTCAATTTATCTTATCCCTTGAGACTAGGCTATTTAACGAACTTATAAATTTATCATATATTCCAAGAATAAATAATATTGTACCACCTGAAACACCTGGTACAGAATCCGCCAAAGCCATACACAAACCACCAAACATTAAATTCAACATTTTCATCTCTCCTTAAAACTGTATTTAGACTAAAAATCTATTAAAAAGACTTCACCTTCTCTACAATCTCGTGATACACACATATTTTATATGCTTGTACAACTAATATTTTCTTATTTTTATTTCTTTATCTTTATAATACAAAATAAAAATAACTATAAAAAAAATAAAATATTAATTATTTATTAACTGTTAATATTATGTTTGTTAATTATATGCAGAATCTATAACCTGCGCCCCATACTGTATCTATAAATTTTATATTTTTTGATTCATCTTCTATTTTTTCTCTAATTCTATTAACATGTACTGTCACTTAGCTTTTGATGTTCCTGTTTTGTCAAATTATCATATAAATTTTTATTATTTACTTCTATGGATAAGTTATATCCTAATTTACTTAATTCTTGATTTAAATTTGATAATTGATTGGATTCTAGTTCTTTTTGTGTTGTATTTTTATAGCTTGATTTAGGTATAGACAATATATCATCTTCGTATTGATATATTAAACTTTGTACTGAATATAAAGAGTTTTTATCCTTAACTAAAGTTTCTATAATTTCTTCTATAGTTTCGTGGTAATTATTACTTTTTATAGATATCCCCATTATAATTAATAGCGTTAATATTGGTATTACTACTATGACTATATTAGAAACTATTACTTTATTTTTTATCTTCATAAGTTATCCCTCGTTTTATCAAAATTTTTTCTTTA
Source organism: Clostridium sp. 2218st1_F5_2218SCRN_220325 (assembly GCF_039062665.1). NCBI lineage: Bacteria > Bacillati > Bacillota > Clostridia > Eubacteriales > Clostridiaceae > Clostridium > Clostridium sp. 2218st1_F5_2218SCRN_220325. The sequence continues at coordinate 118,945 of NZ_JBCLNH010000002.1, forward strand.
CTCTATCAAAGTAACAAAACTTTATAAAATTTTTATTAAATATTTATTAAAAATAAATATTGCCTTTAGCTCTTTATTTTATCTTATAAATTAAATAATACTGCATATAAACTAATCGTAATAATTATAGTTAATATGCAGTATTATTATTTTAATGTAAGTTCTTTTATTCACTTTGTAGATCAGCATATAGTATGCTGTCTTCTCTATTTAAATATACATATACAGTATTTGTTTTTTCGTCATCATCAGATTTTAATAATACTTTTATAACATAATCATCTGTAGCTATATCTACTAATTCACCTTCATATTCAGAATATCTTCTATTTATTAAATTTCTAGCCTCAATTACATCTTCATCAAATAGCTCAACACTATGTAGTGTTACATATTGTGATTTAAAACTACCTTCAAAAGATAAGCTGATAAAATATATTTTTTTACACTCTGTGCACATAACTACTAATTTTTCCATTTTGTATATAGATGCTTTTGTAACTGCCTCTACTTCACTTACCTTTAATTCTATTTCGTTTACTTCTCTAAATAAAACTTTATATTTTTGTGCATCTGAGCATGGACATATTTTTTGTCCAAAATCATCTTGATATAGGTATTTGTTTACAGTAACCATAAGATTATCCCCCGTATTTATTTTATTAGTCAAAAAATAAAGGCTTTAAAGCCTTTATTTTTTGTATTATGTTTTATTCTAAATCTACATATACAAAATCAAATTTATTTTTCCATATAGACGTATTCTGTATATTTTCCGTTTTCTACTTCTCTTTCTTCTACTATTTTCGTAATAAAATCTTCGGATCTTATAGTAAATAATGCTTCATAAGAACCATAATTACGTTTAATATGTTCTCTTACCTGGCTATTCGTTTCAGATATTTCTCTTATATTTGAAACTGTACGCTTTTGGTCGCTTCCATTTTTTATGTATCTCATATCAAATCTATACATTCTACTACATTTTGAACAAACTGCTATTATATCGCTTGTAGAATCACAAATGTCTTCATTTTTACTTTCAGTCATCTGACTATGATTATATAGTACTCTGAATTTTTTACATTCAGAGCATTCACAAACCTTTTTATCTAACTCTGCTACTAAAATGTACTTTGGTGTGTATAACATATATCTTACCCCTTTCTCTATACCTATTATTATTTATTATATATTCCCTAAAATATATAAATTTATGTATATGCAGGTTATTTGAGTACACAAAAATTGTTCTTTTTTTAATGATTAGTCACCTTACACAAAATCCCCTATAACAACTTTGCGTCTAGTTAACCTCTTTATAATATTGTATCACCATATTATCTAAATTACAGATTTAATTTGAAAAATTTTCTAGCTAGAAAAAATAATACATTATACATTAAACGGATTAATTTGTTTTACTTCTGTTTATAAAATATATTTAAAATTATTTAATTATATTCTTTAATTCGTTTAATTCATCTATCCAGATACTTTGACATGCATCAGATGCCATTCTCCAGTCACCTCTTGGTGATAATGACACACTACCAACTTTTACTCCATCTGGCATACATGAACGTTTAAATTGTTGTGTCCAAAATCTATTGTAGAATATCTCCATATTTTTAAGCACATCAGCCTTATCTATAACTGGATTTTCAACACCCATTTTCTTTTCATGCATAGTTTTTGCATTTATATATAAATCAAATATTTTTCTTGGTCCAAATCCATGTCTTTGCATGTAGTAAAGTATAAAGTCATGTATTACATATGAACCAATTTTATCTTCTGTTTTTTGTTTTATTGTTCCATCTTCATTTGGAGGAAGTAACTCTGGACTAACAGGAGTATCACAAATATCTAATAAAGTTTCTCTTAGTTCATTGTGATGTTGTGCATATGATTCTAGGATTCCTCTTACTAAAGTTTTTGGTATAGACGCATTTACTCCATACATACTCATTTGGTCTCCATTATATGTGCACCAACCTAATGCTAATTCAGATAAATCGCCAGTTCCAACTACTAATCCGCCTATTTTATTTGATATATCCATAAGTATTTGAGTTCTCTCTCTCGCTTGAACATTTTCAAATGTTACATCTAAGTTAGATTTGTCATGGCCTATATCTTTGTAATGTTGTTCACATGCATCTTTTATATTTATCTCATATGATGTTACATTTAATAATTCCATTAATTTTTTTGCATTGTTTAATGTTCTATCAGTAGTTCCATAACAAGGCATTGTAATAGCGTGTATTCCTTTTGTATCAAGCCCATTTATGTTGAATGCTTCTGCTGCTACAATTAATGCTAACGTGCTGTCTAATCCACCAGAGATTCCTATAACAACATTTTTACAATTTATTTTTTTAAGTCTTCCAGCAAGACCAGCTGCTTGTAATTTTAATATTTCAGTAGCACGCTCATCTATATTGTGTGGAACAAATGGTAGTATTGATATTTCTCTATTTGAAACAAATTCATCTGTTACTGGTGCAAAAGTCTCTATACAAACACGTTCATATTTTTGTTTATTTACATTAGTCATATATGATGTCGTTTTTGTTCTATCATTTTCACAGTTTTCTATATCTATTTCACCATAAGTTATTTCTATATCTTCTAAAAACTTGCTCTCACCTACTATAACTCCACAATCTGCAATTAGACTATGACCTGAAAATACAGTATCTGTCGTACTTTCTCCTCTTGATGCAGATGCGTATACATATCCACAGTTTGATGTAGCTGATTGCATTTTTATTAAATCTTCTCTATACTTAGCTTTTCCTATAGTTTCATTACTTGCTGATAAATTTACAATTATATTTGCCCCATGTAAACAATGGTATTTTGAAGGTGGTATCGGTACCCAAACATCCTCACAAATTTCAGCAGAAACTATAGCCCCTGTGCGAGTATCTTCTACTAATAAATTTGGTGTAAACGGAACTGTTTTTCCACCTATCACAATTTGGTCATCTATTCTATTTACTGAGCTCGCAAAATATCTTCCTTCGTAAAACTCAGAATAATTAGGTATAAATGTTTTTGGTACTACACCTATTATTTCACCATTATGTATTGCGACTGCGCAGTTAAATAATTGGTTGTCTTTTCTAATCGGCATCCCTACAAATATAAGTGGACTATATTCTTTATTTGATAGTTTTGCAAATCTTATAAGTTCATCATAAGATCTTTTTATTAAAGTATATTGATTAAATAAATCATGGCATGTATATCCTGTAACGCTCAGTTCTGGGTATACTACTACTCTAGTTTGTCTTTTACCTGATTTATTTTGTTCTATAACATCATCAAGAAGTCTTAACATTTCATCTACATTAAATTTTGGATTTGCAATCTTTACTTCATTTGGAATAAGCGTTGCAACCTCAACAATCCCATGATTTAATAAATTATTCATAAACATGTCTCCAATCTATTCCATTTTTTATCTTTTAAATACCTATTTAGACATTTTCATATACATTATCAAGATATTTTATTTTATCACAAATCAATAATTTTTATAAAAAAATCTTTATTCGATGTAATTTATTTATAAGGGAATATAATTTCCTATGCGTTATAAAAAATCTTTTTAAAGAATTTATTTATATCTTCAAATAAAATGAGGAACAAATAATAGTACTCTATTATTGTTCCTCATTTTTAGGTGTATATTTAAAAATTTCTATATGGAATTTTTAATGCAAATTAATAAATTAAGGCATCTTCTTCGCCTTTTAATACTCGAAGTCCACCTTCTGCCAATGCTGACATTTCGTCTTCTCCAGGATAAGATAATACTTCTCCCAAAAATCCCACTCTTTCTTTTATCATATCTCTTACCTTAGCAGAATGAGCAATTCCTCCAGTTAATATTATCGCATCTATATCGCCTTTTAAAACTGTTGCATATGCTCCTATTTCCTTGCATATTTGGTAAATCATAGCTTCATATACAAGTTTTGCTTTTTCATCCCCATCATTTATTCTAGCTTCAACTTCTCTAATATCATTAGTCCCAAGATATGCAACTACTCCGCCTTGTCCTTTTATTCTTTTTGAAACTTGGTCTTTTGTCATTTCATCTCCATAACATGCTCTAAACAATGCTCCAACTGGAAGTCCACCACTTCTCTCTGGTGAAAAAGGTCCTTCACCATCTAGTCCATTCGTATTATCTATTACTTTACCTTTTTTATGGGCTCCTACAGTAATTCCACCACCCATATGTACAATTAAAAAATTACAGTCTTCGTATTTTTTACCTATATTTTCTGCCGCCCTTCTTCCTATTGCCTTTTGATTTAATGCGTGGAATATACTAATTCTAGGCATTTCTGGAACTCCTGATAATCTAGCAACTTCCTCCATTTCATCTACAACAACTGGGTCTACGATATATGAAGGCACATTAATTTCATCGCCAATTTGTCTAGCAATTATACCTCCAAGGTTTGATGCATGTTGTCCCGATACGCCTATTTTCAAGTCTTCAACCATTGCATCATTTACTATATAAGTTCCTCCTTTAATTGGTTTTAATAAACCACCTCTACCAACTACTGCATCTAAATCGCCTAAGTTTATGCCACCTTCTTTTAATACATTTTCGATTATATCTTTTCTAAAATCTAATTGATCTGCTATCTTTTCAAATTTATCAATTTCCTCAGATGAATGTCTAAGTGTTTTTTCAAATATTTCTTCTTTATCTTGATAAACAGCTATCTTAGTAGATGTTGAACCTGGATTTATCGCTAAAATTTTAAATAACTTTTCCATATTAATTCCCCCTAATTTTAAATACTAAACTTTCTCTAATTAGAGCTTTTGACAAAAAGTAATCTATACTTATCTATTTTTAACTAAATACAATTAATCTTTTTTAGAGGCTGCTAATACGCCTAATGCAATGGAATTTAATTTTGTTATATCGCTATCTGCTCTCGATGTTAAAACTATAGGTGCTTTAGCTCCAAGAACCAATCCCGCACTTTGGGCTTTTGCAAAGAAAGTCATAGATTTATAAAATATATTTCCTGCCTCAATATCCGGTACAAGCAGTATGTCCGCTTTTCCTGCTACAGGATGGTCTATTCCTTTATGTTTTGCCGCTTCTTCACTAATAGCGTTGTCGAGCGCAAACGGTCCACCTACTATACAATCTTTAATTTCTCCTTTTTTATTCATTTCTTCTAATTCTTTTGCATCAACTGTATCCGGCATCTTTGGATTAACTTTTTCTTTTGCACAAAGTACTGCAACCTTAGGTTCGTCTATATCTAATGCTCTTGCAAGTTTGACAGCATTTTGAATTATTTGTTTTTTTGTATTTAAATCTGGGTCAATATTCATAGCAGCATCTGTTATAAAGAATAATTTGTCATATCCTTCAACATGAAATACTCCTGTATGACTTAATACATTTCCTGTTCTAAGACCTATTTCTTTATTTAAAACAGCTTTTAATATAATGGATGTGTCTACTAGGCCTTTCATTACAATATCTGCGCTACCTTCAGAAACAAGTTGTACAGCTTTTAGACAAGCCTCACTTAAGTCACTTATGTCTATTAATTTATAATTTTCTAGGCTTATATTTAGGCTTTCTGCAATTTGCTTTGTTTTATCTATATCTCCTACCAAAATTGCATTTATTATACCTTCTTTTCTAGCATTTTCAACAGCTAACAAAACTTCTTTATCTTGGCAACACGCAACTGCTACTGTCTTTGCTCCTCTTTTTTTAGCCAAATTTATAACATCTTCTATTTTCATAAATCCACCCCTTTTACCTTGTGAGATTTTTTATATTCAGATTGTGATTTATTTTGACACGTAATTTAAGATTGTTCTTGGTTTAAAAATTTAATAGATTTATAGTTATTTTTGAAAATATATATTGAATTGATCTAGTTTTGAATTAAAAATCGTTTTCTTAATTTAATTATATAATTATTTTTATATGAATAGATAATATGTATTTTTTATCTTTAGATATAAGAAATTTTTATAACATATTCTTTTTATTTAATAATGTTATTTTACTTGAATAAGTAATGACTTTAACTTATATTGCTATTATTTTTTAATTAATTTGACAAAAAAATAAAGCCAGAAATCTATTCTGACCAAAAAATTTATAATTTAATCCCTCACATCATTATTTTCTGCAAACTCTTTATATATGTTTACAAATTCTTCTGCTATAGGAGATAAAGCTTCATCTTTTCTTTTAATGTAACCACAGTCTAAAGTAATTTTTTTAGATAATGGAATTAACACAGTGCCATCATCTAGCTCTATTTTTTTCTTTATAGGCGTTCCTCTTAAAGAGAAATACACACCATCTGTTTTATGCAAAAAATAAGAAAGCATCTCGTGGTCCTGTACAGTTATAAAATGATTGAAATTATCATAATCTAACTCATTACCAATCCACATGGATATGTAACTTCTGTCTACATACTCATTAGTTAACAATAAATATTTTTTTAAATTATCAATATCTACTTTTTCTTTTGTTTTGCATAATGGATGACCAGCTCTTACTTGTACACAGACATGTCCATCTGTAACTCTTATAAATTCCAAGTTTTTAGACATAAAAGTTCTATTATTAGTAAAACTTACAGGTCTAGTTATTTTTATTACTGCAATATCAGAAAGACCTGTTTCTACATCTCTAATAACATTTGAAAAACTATCTTGATTGATTATCAAGTTTAACATTTCATTTTTATGTCTATTATTTAACTCCAAGATAATATGTTTTATAAAAAATATATAATATGAAGAAATCCTAAAATTGACTTTTTCGTCCTTTGCTATGGTGTTCATATTTCTTATTAAGTCCATATTTCGCTCAATTTCTTCACCATATTGAAGCAACTCCATACCTTTAGCTGTCAACTCTACACCGGAATTACTTCTATCAAAAATTTTAAATCCCAATTCTTCTTCTAGCATCCTTATAGACATACTTAGATTTGGTTGACTCATGTATAGCTTTTTAGCAGCTTTTCCTATAGATCCTTGTTTAGCGATTTCTAAAATATAGCTTATTTGTTCTAATTTCAATATAATCACCTTTTCATTTAATTATATATTTATAAGAGAAAATCCTCTATAAAGGCCCATTTATAAATGTATTTGTATGTATGTATTTGTATATATGTTTAATATATTTTTTATAATTATATTTTAAGTATAACACATTTCTAACTAATTTTTATTGTTTTACATACAAAAAAGAATTGTCCAACAGCAATAAAGCTGTCAGACAATCCTTTTTGGGCCATATTATTTTTTATATTAAATTTTTTTAACTAACTGCATCCATGCCTTTTTGTAAGGCTTCTCTATTTATAGGTATAAATTTAGATTTTCTTTCTCCAAATACTTTCAAGAAAGCATGTAATACTGATTCTATATCAACTGCATTAGTTACCTTTAGACATGCACCTAACATTATCATATTTGCAACCTTAGGCATTCCCATTTCACCTGCTATATCATTAGCTGGTATATAAGTAACTTTTACATCATCTCTATCAACTTTTGTATCTATTAGAGAGCTATTAACTAATATATGTCCACCTGGTACAACATCTTTGACAAATTTCATAGAAGGTAGGTTCATTATTACTGCGCAAGTTGCATCATTTGCTATAACTGGGGAACCAACAGGTTCATCAGATACTGTTACTGCACAGTTTGCAGTACCACCACGCATTTCTGGTCCATAAGAAGGCAACCATGCAACTTCTTTTCCTTCTAGCATTCCTGCATATGTCAATAATTGTCCCATAGACATTACACCTTGACCACCAAATCCTGCACAAATTACTCTAGATGTTGCCATATTATTTCGCCTCCTTCGCTGCTTTTGCGGCTTCTATATCAATATCTTTTTTATTACCTGGGATATAGTATTTCATCATATTATCTCTTAACCATTGTAGTGCATCGTTTGGAGCTAGACCCCAGTTAGTTGGACAAGTAGATAAAACTTCAACTATACCAAATCCTAATCCTGCTTGTTGAACTTCAAAAGCTTTTCTTATTGCTTTTTTAGCATTTCTAACATTTTTAGGAGTATCTACTGTTACTCTTTCTACAAATACTGCACCTGTTAAAGTTGCAAGCATTTCACTAACTCTTATAGGGAATCCATTTCTTTCTGGATCTCTACCATCTTGAGCTGTTGTAGCTCTTTGACCTATTAATGTAGTTGGTGCCATTTGACCGCCAGTCATACCATATATACCGTTGTTAACGAATATAGTACTTATTTTTTCTCCTCTAGCAGCAGCATGAACAATTTCACACATACCGATTGAAGATAAATCACCATCACCTTGATAAGTAAATACAAACTTATCTGGATGAGTTCTCTTTATACCAGTAGCTACAGCTGGAGCTCTACCATGAGCAGCTTCATGTGTATCTACATTAAAATAATTATATGCTAATACTGAACATCCTACAGGAACTACACCTATAGCATCTCCTAATAATCCCATTTCTTCTAATACCTCTGCTACTAATCTATGGATTATACCATGTGTACATCCTGGACAGTAGTGAGTTATCGCATCAGTTAAACCGTTAGTTTTCTTAAATACTACAGCCATTATTTAGCACCTCCTAAAGCGACTTCTCCCATTATTTCTTTAGCTTTTTCAGCTATATCACTTGGCACTGGTATCATACCACCACTTCTTCCATAGAAGTGAACCGGTAATTTACATTCACATGCTAATCTAACATCATCTATCATTTGACCTAAACTCATTTCTACTACTAATAAGTTTTTAGCATTTGGTATTTTCTTGAATGCTTCATTTGGATATGGCCATAAAGTTTTCGGTCTAATTAATCCTACTTTGTATCCATCTTTTCTCATTGATTTTATAGTAGATTTAACTATTCTAGAAACTGTTCCATATGCTACAAATACTAATTCAGCATCTTCAGTTTTATATAATTCATATTGAGCTTCATTTTCTTCTATAGCTTTATATTTTCTTTCTAGATGTTGGTTATGTCTTTCTAGTTCTTCTGATTGTAAATAAAGAGAATTTATTACATTTGGTTTTCTCTTGTTTTGATGTCCACAAGCAGCCCAATCTTTTGGAGCCAAATCTCTAACTTTACGTTCTTTATCAAAATCAACAGGTTCCATCATTTGACCTATCATACCATCTGCAACTACCATAACAGGAGTTCTATATTGATCCGCTACGTCAAATGCTTCTATAATCATATCGACTGCTTCTTGAACTGATGATGGAGCAAATACAGGAGTTCTATAGTCTCCATTTCCACCACCTTTAGTACTCATATAATAGTCAGATTGAGAAGGTTGTATTGTTCCAAGACCTGGACCACCTCTCATTATATTTAAAACTACACAAGGTACTTCAGCACCTGCACAGTAAGTAATTCCTTCTTGTTTTAATGCTACCCCTGGAGAAGATGAGGATGTCATCGCTCTAACACCTGAACCTCCTGCTCCATATACCATATTTATAGCTGCTAATTCTGATTCAGCTTGAACAAAAGCCCCTCCTACTTTTGGAAGTTCTCTTGATAAATATTCTGGTAACTCACTTTGTGGAGTTATTGGATATCCAAAGAAGTAACGGCATCCAGCTTCTATAGCTGCTTTACCAAATGCTTCATTACCTTTCATAAGTATTTTAGCCATTATTAATTCCCCCCTAATTCGAAATAATTAATATCTTTCCACAGTTATAACAACATCTGGACACATAAGTGCACAACTTGCACATCCAACACATTTTTCTTCATCAATCACTTTTGCTGGATTATATCCTTTTTGATTTATATAATCTGTATCTATTGCTAATATTTCCTTTGGACATGCTTCAACACATAATCCACAACTTTTACAACGTTCTACATCAAAAGTCACTTTACCTTTAGCCATTTTATAGCCCCCCTTAACATTGTGTTTTATAAAACTCACACTACATCCATTCTTCTCTCAGATATAAATCTATTGGTAATATATCCCCTTCTAAGTTATCTGGTAGTGAATCTACTAGACTTCTTAAACATGAAACATATTTTATTGGGATATTAGTTAAATCTGAAACCTCTCTAGCTAATTTTTGACCTCTTAAAACATCTTCTACAGTAGTTTGTCTTATTAAATGTGTATTGTTTATTAAACCAGTTACTTTTAATTTTGAAGTTTCCTCCATAGATTTTATAAACTTTATGACATCCTCTGCAGTTTGAGTTTGCTCTCTATTTGCATTTACTACACAGAACATATCGTATTCACCTTCTACAAAATGTTCTGCAAATCTTCCTACAACTCTTGTCCCAACATTATCTCCGCCAACGTCTATCACATAATCTACATCCTTTTCATGTAAAGGTGTCATTACTTGTGCTGATACTGCTGGTAAATCTAATGTATCTGTTTCTATAGAACTATCAATTGGATTTATGCCCATAGCTCTAAGCTGTTCTTTCTTTTCTCTAGTTCTAAAATATACGTTTACTATATCCAAATCTGCAAATGCTATTTTTCCATCTACTATCTTTCTTAATTTTGTAACATAATTTATTGATACTTCACTTTTTCCACTGCCATAATGTCCAATAAATAGTCTTACTCTTTTATCATCTTTTATCATTTTTATCACCTATCTTTTAGATACTAATATAGCCTTTTGTTCTATGGCATTCATCAAATTGTTATGTATTTAATACAATAATTCTTATTCTTAAATCTTTTGTTAAATTTCACTATATATTTTTTAATTCTACTAAATAAATTTAAATAAAAACTAGAACAATTCTTATACTTAAATTATATATATAGTTTTTGAAAAACAGCTAATATGTAAATTTTATCCATAGGTATAAATATTTTTTATTACGTTTATTTTAAAAAGCAATTTTAGTTTTTCAATTTTTTTTATTAATAAAGTTTGTTTCATGTTCAAAAATAATTAATAAATTTTAAGTTTGTCCTTTATATCGCAAAAATATCTTATCTAAGTTATATTTTTTATATTTTTTTAATTTTATAGATGTTTATTTTTTTGAAACTGTTGAAATTACTAAACTTTATCCTTTTATCATTGTAGAATCTCTTTAATCATAAATATTTTTTATTCCATTCTATAAATTTTCCTTATTGCCTGATTATTCCAATTATTATGTATAATTATTATAAGTAATATATTATTTTTATTTTATGTAATGAAATCTTTATTCTTAATTAATAAATCAGTCTTACTTATAAAGCTTTATTTAAAAACTAATAGGGGGTGCTTTTTATGGCTGTAAAATTTGCAAAAAGATTAGATAATCTAGAAGGTTCTGCAATTCGTGAACTTTTAAAAATTACTCAAAGACCAGAAGTTATATCATTTGCTGGAGGTATGCCTGCTCCAGAATTATTCCCGGTTGAAGAAATGAAAAAAGTTTCTTTAGCAGTATTAGAAGAACAAGGTAAGGTTGCTCTTCAGTATACAACTACTGAAGGATATGCTCCACTTCGAGAAAAAATTGCACAAAGAATGAATACTAAATTAAAAACTAATGTTACTGCTGACGATATATTAATAACTAGTGGGTCTCAACAAGGTCTAGACTTTGCTGGTAAAGCATTTTTAGACAAGGGTGATGTTGTACTATGTGAAAGCCCTTCATATATGGGTGCTTTAAATGCTATGAAAGCATATGAACCAGAATTTATTGAAATACCTACTGATAATGACGGTATGATTATGGAAGAATTAGAAAAAGTTCTTGCTACTAACGACAAAGTTAAATTTATTTATGTTATTCCTGATTTCCAAAATCCATCAGGTAGAACTTGGCCAATGGAAAGAAGAAAAAAATTTATGGAAATCATCAATAAATATGAAATACCGGTTATAGAAGATGATCCTTATGGAGAATTGAGATTCGATGGGGAATATCTACCTGCTTTAAAGGCTTTAGATACTAAGGGCTTGGTTGTTTTCTTGGGTACATTCTCTAAGATATTCTGCCCAGGATATAGACTTGGTTGGACTTGTGCATCTCCTGAAATATTAAACAAATTCAACATTTGTAAACAAGGTGCTGACCTTCAAGCCTCTACAATATCTCAAATGGAAGTTAACAAATTTATGGATATGTATGATTTGGATGCCCATGTTGAACAAATCAAAGCATGCTACAAAAAACGTAGAGATGTTATGATGAAAGCCATGGAAGAAGAATTCCCAGACTGTGTTGAATTTACTCACCCTCAAGGAGGATTATTTACATGGGTTATACTACCAGAAGGAATCAATGCAGGAGAAATGGCTAAAAAATGTCTTGAAAAAGATGTAGCTTACGTTCCTGGTGAATCTTTCTACCCTAATGGCGGTGTTTATAATACTTGTAGATTAAATTATTCTAATATGCCTGAAGACAAGATAGTTGAAGGTATTAAGAGAATGGCTGAAGTTATCAAAGAAGAATTAGCTGAACACGCTAAATAAATTTACTTACCCAATAAAAATAGTGTAAAAATATATTTTAAATTTATTTAATTTATATTTTGATATACTCACTTTTCATTTAATTTTCTTAAGGGTTGGTGTATTTTATGCATCAATCCTTTTTCCATATTTTTATTCAAAATAGATATTACATATATCTTTTATGATATATTATTATTTTATAGTTACTCCTCCTCTTCTTTAACTTTATAATATTTCTTTATTACAAATACTGATATTTGGAATGTAACTATTCCTATCCATCCTATTCCTGTAGCAAGAGCTACTCCACCAATACCCATAAATTTGACTAATAAATAAGAAAGTATTACTCTTATGCTTATTTGTAATGTAGTTCCTATAACAGGTATATTTACATGCCCTGTTCCCCTATAAAATCCAACAAATATACTTCCGACCAAACTAATTATATAGAAAAATGATATAATTTTAAAATATTGTACTCCATAATTTAATACAGTCTTTCCCTCATCAAATGAAAAGAAATTAAGCAAAATATCTGAACGGAAGAATATAAATAAAATCAATCCTATACAAACTAATTGTATTAATACTAATGCATCTTTAAATCCTTCTAATACTCTCTTTTGATTTTTTGCTCCTGTATTTTGTGCAATAAATATTGAAGTTGCCTCAGAGCCACTATTTCCAAATGCTAAGATTACATCCTCAATTCTACCTGTTGCTGTATATGCAGAAATTGCATCAACACCGAGTGAATTAACTGCACCTTGGACAAGAAGTTTTCCTATATAAAGTGATGATTGATGTAATGCCGATACAAACGAATATTGGCAAGTCAATCTTATCAAACCTGAATTATACTTCATATCAATTTTTTTAACTTTTAAAAATGGAATCTTGTAAATTATATAAAAATAACACAATAATGCTGAAACAGCTTGAGATATTACAGTTGCCAAAGCCGCTCCCATTATTCCCATTGAAAATTGTTTTATTAACAGTAAATCTAGTATTACATTTAGAAAAATTGAAATTACTAAAAATATTAGTGACATTCTTGTATTTCCGACTGATCTTAAAATTGAGGATAAAAAATTATAAAGAAAAGTTGTTATAAGTCCTCCTAATATTACATTCATATACTGAGTTACATATCCTGTTAATTCTACTGGAGTTTGGATTATATTTAATATAATAGGCATAAATAAAATTCCCAAAATACTTATTATAATAGTTACAGCTATGCCTAAAATTGAAGATAAAAATATCTCATTTCTCATTTTATCGTAATTTTTTTCACCATATAATTGTGCCGTTATAATTGATACTCCTGTGCAACATCCTATTATTATAAATATAAATAAATTCATAACAGTGCCTGAAATCCCAATTGCTGCAAAAGCATCATGCCCCACATAAGTCCCAACAATTATGCTATCTATTGTATTATAAAATTGTTGAAATATACTTCCTATCAAAAGTGGTATAGAAAGATATATCAACTGTCTTTTTATATTCCCCTGTGTCAAATCATATGTTTGTTCCACTATTCTATCCCCTTTCTAACTTTTACTTTTTTTAATTGTAGCACTAAATTATACTTTTATATCATAAAAAAATGAGGTATAGTTTGTATCCATACCTCATTTTTATTATTCCCCTACATTTTCTACTTGTACGTTTGTATTATTTTCAAAACTATCGAAGGCAGCATAATTTAGTACTACTAATCCAATATTAAAAATTACAAACAGTAAAAGTACAATCCCAACAGTTTTCCAAATTCGATGTGAACGTCTATTTTTTATAGCCAATTGTTCATTAATCCTCATCAATTGATCTGCAACTTCATTTACATCTTGTTCTTTTTTTTCACCTATTTTTGCACCTAATAATTTGCTTACACTTACTTCAAAAATATCAGCGATTTTTATTAGCATATCTGCATCTGGAACTGATAACCCTTTTTCCCATTTCGAAATTGTTTGACGAACTACATTTAATCTTATTGCTAATTCCTCTTGAGATAACCCCTTACTTTTTCTAAGTTGTTTTAAATTTTCATTTAACATATAGAGCCTCCTAAATTTTTAATTTATACTTTTATCTTATAAAAACTCACCAATTTCATCAAGCAATGCAAGTTAACATTGCTGTGCAATGGCTAAATTTCAATCATAATCCCCCATAAATATATCTATATATTCTGTACATCTAAAACTGGAACACACAATCTTGATGGTGTTACTTTATATAAAAAGACAGTTGACGATAAAATCAACTGCCTTATAATATCAATATTCTATCTTTAAATATTTATTATCTAAATAACCCTCTTATAAATAATTGGTTCATCATATCCGAAAGTTCTCTTACCTCTAACTTCCATAGTTTCACTAACCTCTAAATACTCTTCTGAAAATCGTTCAAACAAAGTAAATTTCAAGACAGGTGAAAACATGCTTGTGCTGCCACCTTCCCATACTCCATCTTTTTCAATATATAATGCTGGGGTAAATTTTTCTGATACTCTTAACTCATTATAATCTATTTCTTTTAAATCTTTATAAGTAAATGTATTTTTATCATATCCATTTGGTACTTCATAAGAAGTTAATTTAATTCCATTTTCTTCTTGTGTAAATAAAAATAAGTGAGGTGAAGCATGTGTATTTCCATTTGATGTATAATAACTTTCTTCAACCATAAAAATTCCTTTAAAATCTTCTGGTAAATTTATAATTTTGTCATTACAAATCGTATTTACATGTTCAGCATAAGGAAAATCTATATTATCTAGTTTCATTTTGTCAAACTGCTCAGAGTTATTAAAGCTACCTGTCAATATGTTCATAAAATCTTTTAATTTGTTCATTTTGTTTTCCTCCATCTATTTCATTTAATTTAAAAATAATCTTTTTCATTAAATTCATCAATTCTTGTATGCTATTTTCATCAATATCAGATAAAACTTGTGTATCCCATGAATAAAAGAGTTTCTGGCTCTCTTGGACTATATTTTTACCACTTTCGGTTAAACTCAAAACATTAAATCGTCTATCATTATTATTCTTTCTCTGATTGATTAAATCTTTCTCTAATAATTTTGTTAAAATACGGTTTAATTGTCCTGCATCTATTTTAAGATATTCTACAATTTCTTTAGGAGAACACTCATTATTTTTGCCTATATAAATTAAAACAAATAATTGAGTATAAGTTACCCCAAATTTAGAAATTTTTTCAGTACAATATGATACAAAGTACTTTCTTATTATTGATATATAAACGGCAAATGATTCATTTTTCACATTACCACCTCTCAATATTTAACAATTTAGATTATATATAAATTAGTTGACTTTGTCAAATATTCAATCATTAGTAATAGTTATACTAATACTTTTACAAAATTATCAAGCACTATATTAAAATATTCTTTTAATACATCATCAATCTTATCTTCTCGAACTTTTTCTATTTTTATAACTTGACCGTCTTTATAAAAGATTAGTTCTCCATCAAAAAATCTTATATGCTCATCTTCTGTATAACGCGCAACTTTCATTGAATTTATAAATGGTGAATTTGGGTGTGATTCACAATAAAAAGAAGGCAATACAAAATCGATATCTAGTTGTGCTTCTAAAGAAAAGCTGTATATCTGTTTCCAATCTTTATTAGGCTTTCTTTGATATAAAATATATTCACCTTCTTGTTTTGGATTATCTTTAAATTTATAATCACATTTCCCATCATTTTGTACTTTCCCGACTTCAAGCTCTAAGCTTTTTCTAGATAATTCGCTAAGAACCCCAACATCAGAAATATATGATTTATCATCTTAAAGAAATAACAAAATAAAATATTAATTTTATAATATAGATAAATAATATATCTTAAAAATTATAATTTATCCCTTAGTGTATATTTGTTATTTCTTCAATCTCTAGTAATCAATGTTTACTCTTACAATAAGCAAAAAACACCTCTAATTACTCAACACAGATTTCTCCATATTTCATAATCATAGGTGTTATATTATCACATTTTAAATTCTAAAACGTTAAAATCCCTAACTCATAATAACTATTCAGTTATTTCCCAGTTATGGTAAACATTTTGAACGTCGTCATCTTCTTGAGAGGTTTATCCCTCAAAAACGTTGAAATTTAAATACTTTTTCAATTCTGTTTCCTGTTCTGTTGTAGGAACATATATCATCATTGCAAGGTCTTTTTTAACCTTACATATATTATATATATTATTATAGTTTAATTATATATGTTTCGCAAGTAGAAAATACTTGAGCAAATTAACCTTTTAAGGCTATTTCTTGCCTGTTGCCCGTATAATCTTCTTCGTTATAAGTTTCTAGCAATCCTATTACCCTCTGGTCTACTTTTCCACTATATCTGTGTGCCAACTTTCTAGCATAATTATTTCTTGATTTTATATAAGCCGTTCTGCATTCTTCTACACTATCAAAAAATTCAAACTCCCTTTTACCTTCTCCATATAGTATAGCTTGGTACTTTTTATACCTTTTATTATAGGTAACTCCAGTCGGAAACTTACCTTTATTTACTTGTAATTGGGTAATAAAGTTATTTAATTCGCTTGGTATAAATACACAATTCTCTTTTGAGTATATCTTATTTTCTATATTTAAAAAATCCTTATCTAGTTGGTAATTGTTTCCCTTATCATCTTTTAAATTAAATCCGTACATATTATTAATATCTTCTGCAAAGTTCTGAAAGTATATCCACCTTTCGCAAACCGAAACGTTCTTATATGTAGGCTTTTTTATATGGTAACTTGCACTATATACCCTTCCCAACATATTTGACCATAAATTATATTCTCTAGTGGGTTTCCTATTGATACTACACTTATACTTTCCTTTTTCATAAATGCCATGCCCTTTTACTAATCTCATATACTTACACCTCTTTTTTATATATCTATAAATAAAATTTTGTACCTGTAAAAATTCCTCAACAGAAAAAAAAAAAATAGGGTGGCATATAATCATATACCACCCTATAAGGAGAAAATTTTTTATGAAATTATAATTTATTAATCTTTAAAAATAGTTTCTGATACTTTATAGTACATTTTAGGCGAATATAGTTTTTGTTCTCCGTATTTAACTAAAAGCTCCATACGATTTTCGCCTATACAACTTAATGCTTTCTTACTAAGACCAATGCACACTTTTCCATGCTTTGGACTTGTTATTATACCCTCAATACATTCTTTTTCATTATCACTATTTAATATAAAAGCCTTTACTTCACAATCTGTTATATCTAAAGGTATGCCGTCCATATTAAGATTAAAGGCTAATACACCTGTTTTGAAATCATTCTTTTTAAACGTAGCTCTTGTATTAATATTTTTTGTTAAGGCTTTCATGTTTACATTTACTGTAAAGGTTCTAAGTAAATTTTCATTTATCATCTTTATCACCAAACCTTATTTAAACAATCTGCATAATTCTTTATTTTTAACCACATCTTTAAAGCCTTCTATCCTCTTATCTAATAGAGGACATTTACAAGCATTTCCGTTGCAATAAGTCCAATTAAAGTAATTACACAATTCCAAACTTTGCTTTACTAATTCAAAATCTTTTGTCTTTATACCACTTTGAATATTTGCTTTGCAGTAATCTTCTATTTCTATGTTATCTAAATCACCGTCTATTATTAGTTCTATTGGGTTCTTTATCTTTTGTTCTTGTCTTTCTTTTGCACTAATTATTTGTTTCATGTTCGCCCTTTTATGGACTTTTCTTTTTAAATATTTACTCATAGTATCACCCCTATATTTCTAATACTAAATGGTTTGCATAACTGTCATCAGTTCCGCATTCTTCTTCTATTTCTTGTTCTATTAGCATAATCATTTTAGTTTTTATGTCTAATGGAAACATTCCTAAATATGATTTTAAAGTTGATAGTAACTTCAATTTTACATCCATTCTTGGATTTGCTTTGACTTTTTCATCTACTACAATGATTAGTCCTTCTTTCTGTAAACCTCTATCACAATCTTTTATTTGATTATATAAAGTAACTATCATATCCATAATTTTTTTATCATAATTAGTTACTTCATAGTTCAGATTTTCTAAATCTTGTATCATAGCCGTTTTTAAATTTATGTTCATACCCACTACTCCTTTGCATTTTTATATTTTAAAAAGGGGGCAAAAAGCACCAAAAAAACACCCATTTTTAATAAGAAATGTAGGTGTTTCAACGGTTCTGCTTGTATTTTACTTTTTTTTATTTTAGGGCATCAAAATTGGATTTGTAATAAATAAATCCCCCAAAAGTCTCCCAAACCCCCCAAATTTTTTTTGCATTTTATAGGAGGGGGATTAATTTTAAATCTATTTTCAAAATTAAATTACATCATTAGGCTGCCAACTTATTTTAATTATTTTTTTATAAAATATTATATTATAATATCACTTAATCTATATTAATATCTAATGCTTTGCTATCATAGTAATCAATCAATACATTATCTTTATCAAAAGCATATATATTAAATGCTTTGCTATATGTATTATCCTTTACTATCTTATCTATATCACAACAACTATATTTGCTTAGATACAATTTCCCCTCATACCCTAAGCAATTATTATTACTTGCAAACTTAAAACAATCTTTACACTTACTTTTATTTAACATTATGTCACCTCTTTATTTATTGTCTATAATCATCTATCTATAATCTATACTATCGTTTACAATCTATCTAAATGCCATTATAGGTTTATTAAATAGCACTATCCAAAGTAACTATATCTATTTAATATTATTGTTTAATATAGTTACTTTACTATTGGATAACCTACTTTGATTATCTTTAAATAGTGCTATCTATTACTTAATACAATACCAAGCATTACTATTTATACTTAGCATATTAATCAAACCTATATTGCTCTATATCATCAATCATATAAAGCCACACTTATTATATGTGGCTCTATATTACATACATATATTTACTCTTTAATATCCGTATCATTATCCCTATTTAAATCAAGAGTATTAAATACTTCTATTACTCCGTCTGTATTAAGTTTTACATTACCTTGTGATAGTAATAAGAAGTCTTTATCTAAGAAAGGTTTCATATCTAGTAATGCCCTACCTTCATTTATAGTCATTAATCCGTTGTTAGTTGCACTACTTACCGTTTCCACTTGCTCTTTAAAACTAGCCTTTAATAATTCCGAAACATCAAATCTAAAATAATATCCCTCTGCTTTTTCTTCTTCTAATAATAGAGTTTTATTAATTGCTCCCTCTATTGCAGATAGAATAGGATTTAATGTAAACCTTAAAAACTCTTCACTTTGAATAACCGTTGCACTTGATAACATCCCTTTTGGTAAATTAAATATTTCTTCTGTTAATTCAGTATGTGTCTTTCTACTATCTAAAAGACCTAATTCGTTAGGAGATAAACTTAAACTTTTATATTTAAGACCTTCTTCAAGAATAACAGTTTTACCACTATTTCTTATTCCTCCGTACACATTTTCCCAACTTTGTCTAAGTCTTTCTGCCGTTGGCTCTGATAGTCTACCGTCTGTTTCTAGTATACCTAATGGTAATGCTCCATTTCCGATAACATTGTTTTGATACATTATTTCCGATAGCATAAGGCTTAATATATCTTGGTTTGTTGATAATATACCTTTACCCCTTAATCCGTCCTTACTTGAAAAAGGTACTATTAAAAAATCTTCAACTTCTAAATCTTCTACATATACCCCATTTAATGTATAGTTTACAGTTAAATCCCTTATAAATCCTTTTCTATCAATCATTTTATTAAGTTGTACTTGTCTTGGCTCTACCCTATGTAATCCTAAAATATCACCGTATTCTTTATCTTGAACACTATAACTTATCCCATGTAGTAGCATATCTTTAGCCATGTTCTTTTTTAAGTTACTAGAACATTCTATACTATTACATTCCTCATTTAATATTTTTTCTCTATAATCATCTCGTTGTCTTTCTATGTTTCCGTCATTATCTTCTTTATATAAATATATTGGTAAATTACTTATTGACCCTGTTATTAAATCTAAAGCATTTTTAACACTTGGTATTTCAGTAATATTATTTTCATCAACTGTTATACTGTTCCCTCTGCTTGTAAATAGCGAACCATAATTGCCTTCTACGGCAGATTCTATATTCTTTCTATTTTTATATCTATTGAATATTCCCATATAATCTCTCCTTTTACATCAAAAAGGTATGTAACATTTCGTTACACACCCTTTAAATATTAAGCTACATTTTCTGTGTTCTTTGATTTTTCTTTTGATACTGGTTTTTCCTTTGCTACTCTACCTTCGCCACCAGTATATACTTTTTGATACCAATTTTGTGCAACTGTTGTAGCAGTACCACTATCAGCAACTCTATAAACATCACCATTTGACATTTCTGCAACAGTAAACGATAAAGTCATAGTTTCTTCTGATATTTCACCTTCCATAGTATTTGCTTCTATTGTTGGTGGTGCAAATTTAACATTATATATCACATATAACATTTTTTCTTGAGTACCTAATTTTTTTCTCTCAAATAATAATGCTAATTGTGGCGCAGTATCACCAGAGTTAATAGTAGTTACTCCGTCTTGATAATCACATCCAAATAATGTTTTATATTCTTCTAGTTGTAACCCACTTAAAACAAGTTCACCAGAACCACCAGAGA
Organism: Clostridium sp. 2218st1_F5_2218SCRN_220325; assembly: GCF_039062665.1. Classification (NCBI taxonomy): domain Bacteria; kingdom Bacillati; phylum Bacillota; class Clostridia; order Eubacteriales; family Clostridiaceae; genus Clostridium; species Clostridium sp. 2218st1_F5_2218SCRN_220325. Next base: position 140,249 of record NZ_JBCLNH010000002.1, read on the forward strand.
ATTGGTAGTCAACAAAGTCATTTACATCATCTGCATAGAATTTTGCTTCTGAATACTCTAACTCTGCCGAAACTGATTTAGCACCTGTTATTGGTACTGGTGTTCCAAATGTTCCGTTGTCATTGTATTTAGCAACATGGATTCCTTTTAGCCCAGCTAAACGTTTCTTCATATGTATTTTACCTCTTTCTTTTATCTATTTAAATATTTGAATATATTTCATCATCTTTATTACTAACTGTTTCGTTTAGGTCAGATATAATTTCTGAACAATTTAATATCATTTCATTAAATGCTTGTTCAACTTCTGTATCTAATACTTTTGTATCTGATTTTTTATTATGTTGAAGTAATGTTGATACATCACCGATTATATCTAAAGCTATATTTAATATATCTTTATCGTCCCATACACCACTTACACAGGCTCTCTCTTCTATGTTCGGTATTTCTACATCTTCAATAATATTTAATCCCCTTGCCGATATTGTGCTTTGTGGGTAGGCTGGGTTAGTTACAACAGAAACCTCATATAAAGTAAGGTCATTTACTTCCCTTTTATATGTTCCGTCCTTGTCTTTGCTCCATTTATCCTTATCTACCGTAAATCCAAAAGACATATTTCTTAATATACCGTCTTTGATTAAAGTATGATAATCTCTGCCGTAAGTTGTATCAGATATATCTGCCGTCATTAATAATCCTTTATCATCTTCTTTTAATGTTAATGAACCATTTCTTGTACTTGCTAGTATTTTATTTTCGTCATGTTCTGCTAAAAAGTGTATATCATTACCTTTTGCTAATGCTCTTGTAAATGCCCCTTTTGAGATAGTTTCTTTAAATTTTTTTCTATCCCCTAAAAGGTGTGATTCCTTTCCAGTTTCATTAACATAACCTTGTACTGTTAATTTGCCTTCTTGGTCATTATCAATAACATTAAAGCTATTCATTCTTAGTTCTATATTTTTCAATGCCTTTATCTCCTTTCATAAATAAAAAAGGGCATAAAAAAAGAGCCTTCTTTTATGCCCTATCTATCATTAACTATGCAGTTTTTAAAACTTTTATAGCTTGTTCATTTTTAATTTTAACATCTGCATATACATCTAATATCATAGTTACAGAACCTCTTAAAGCATTCTTAGTATCTGCATTTATATGTTTTAATTCCATATCTTTTTTGATTATTCCACCGAAAGCCTCTTCAACATTAACTAAATATGCTTGAACATCTTCAACTTCTGCCATATCATCAGATACACAAACTTCACAACCAAATAATCTATATTGTGGTTTTCCGTCTATTATATCTCTTGTTAGATAGAAGTTTCCTAAGTTATCTTTCTTTAATGATATTCTATTAAATTCTGTTCTTGACATAACCCATATTGCTTTGTCTTGTAGTGTTGGGTGCATAGCATTTAAAGTGTTCATGTAATCATCTATTGTAACTTCTTCGCCTAATGGATTAACTTCGCATTCCTCTGGAGCATTACATAACCCTTCAAATTCTTCTTGTTCAACTTCACCTAATATCATGGCTCTATCTAAAGTTTTAGCTAATCTTCTAACTAATATATTATTAGCATAATCAACTATATCAATTCCACTATCATTAACTAATTTTTGAGTTAATTGTACTACCGTTCCAGCTCTACGTTGTTCAAGTTTTACTTTTTCAAACTCAAAATCAGATATATCTAAATCTGAACCTTCTCCAAAGAACCCTGCTTGACCGACTTCTTTTTCTTTTAATATTTCTAAGTTGCCATTTACAGGTGTTAATTTGTTTACCCTACCAAATAACGGTGCTGTTTCATCTAGTTTTTCTACTATTTGCTCTGAAATAGATGTTGGTATAACCGCTCCACCATTTGATGTATTTAAATTTCTGCATTCTTTAGTCCTTATAAAGCCTTCTAGTGCTTTTCTTTGTTCTATGTTTTTATCCATATTGTTTACCTCAACCTTTCTAGTTTCTGCTTTAAAACTTTTTAATTGTATATCTATTGACCTTATTTGGTCATTCATTTCATCTATGGCTTTTTGTTCTTTATATGACCTTTGTTCCATAGACTTTTGCATTAAAACATTTTTTGTTTTTTCTAATTTTGCTCTTTGCTCTTTTAAATGTTTTTTATTCATATCTAATTCCTTTCTAGTATAAATAGTTTATTTTTATCAATATCTATATCAATCTTATTTAATATCAATTCAAGTTTCTGTATTGGTATTGTATTATTACCAAACCAACCATAAACAGTTCTTGTGCTAATCCCTAATTCATCAGATAAATTTCTTATACTCCCAAACTGGTATAAAACTAATTTTTTTAAATATTCCTTATTAATCATTCTTTCAAACCCCTTTACAAAAAATTAAAAAGTAAGCCAATCCATTACTTCGGAGGTAGGATTGGCTCATGAAGATAAAAAGCATTAAGAGTTACTATTCAAAAGAGGTTTATAATTCTTTTCAAAAGAGATTTATAATTCTTTTATTCACTCCTTTTTACTTTATCAATATATATTGTATTTCTGTGTACCCAGTTACAACTATTTTCTTGCATATTTTTTATTAATTTATTACATATTTTATGTATTTTTTGTTTTTTTAGGTTGTATAGTTTGCTTATATTTAATTTGTTATAGATATATATAAATGTTGATCTGTTTCTAAAACTATCTAAAGTTATCATAAACTAATAAACAATATAATTTATTTCCAACTTTAACAACCATAATTATTTTAAAATTTGCTATTTGTTGTTTAGTATAAATAGCATTTATATGAATAAATTATTATTTATCTCATAAATAACTTTTAAGAATTGCTTTGAACAATCCGTCTTTTTTTTATTGTTGTATTATTATTAACTCTTTCAAAACGTATACGTCTGACGTATAGCCAACTTTTAAAAGTGAAACGAGATTCTCGTTTGAGTTTTTTAAGTCTAATAAATTTATTAACGTTTGCGTATCATGCACACGTTTTTACTATAAAAACCCAAACTTACTAATAAATTGTTGGTAATCTCGTTGCCATCTTTTATGTTTATATAATCAATTTCTTCTTTGACATGACCACTATAATATATCGGTGAGATTACTCTCTCACTTTAAATCTTTTTATAGTGCTTTATAATCACCGTTCTTTAAATACATCATACGTATTTAGGTCATAAATACGTTTAAATCTATTAACGTATAGCCCCGTCTTCTGTTAAAAGCCACATTTCTTGAATGTTTCTCGACTTAGATGTGGTATAACTATTAGTTACATCACATACTGCGATTAATTTTTCATCATCATCTGCATCTTCAATCATCTTGCTTGGATTTTTATGTTCTATCCACTCTGCTACATCTTTTGCTAAATCAGTATCCATTATTTTTACAAGTTTTACACATCCTCTTTCAGATAATAGATAAATATTTTTAGATTTAGCTATTTGCATTTTAGTAAATCCTAAGTTTTCTAAATTGTAACCGTTACTGTCGGTTACTTTTTCTACTTTGCATTAAAACTTCATAAGACCATCTTCAGTTAAAAGCCATACTCCATTTCCACCATTTCTACCTTCAACGTAAACATTGTTTACTTTGACTTTTTCATCTTCATCTACCCTTGACACCATTTCATTTGGATTTTGAGTATATAATCCGTTATGGAGAATCTCCATCTCGAAATCTGAATTCCCTTTTAAATCTAAAATATCAACTCTATTTTCAAATTCATCAGTTGAAAATGTGGCACTATAACCATTAGTTAGTGTGCTTAATTGATGTATTTCTAATCCGTTATCCTTAGCAAGGATAACGAACTCTTCGTTTGATTTTAAATCTAAAATATCAATTCCAAATTCAAATTCATTAATATTTGTTTAGCATAACCCATTTTTGTCAACGTATCGGTATCAACGATACCTTTTAATTGTTGCTTGTCTGATAAGCACCTTTTAAATCTATATTCTCTTCAAAGTTGTAAACCTTAGTATAGGCTACTTTTAATTCCTAAACCCTTGGCAAGTGTTTAGGAAATCTATTCCAATCTCAAATTTATCCATAGCTTTATTATGATAATATCCTTAAAGATTATTTAGGATAGTACTCGTATTATTTGTATGACTGGTTATTTTCTCTTCTTTGACCTGATGTGCTTAATAAGCACTTTAGCTTTTCATCCCTTCGATTAAAAAAACAATTACCCCTATTATTAATAGGGGTAATATTTTTTTTCATTTTCAGTTAAAAATAGACTATTGGCTACTTCACCCTTGAAATAACTTGTTTAGGATGATTATTACTATATAAGTGTACGGTTGCATATCCTAAGGGTATATACATTATATATAACGTCTATTCCATCCAAATAAAATATTTGTTTTATTATAGGCTTATTTTATGGTGAATCTAAATCGTCGTACATTCTAGGTTTACGATAAATTTTTTTATCTTGTATTTTACTTGGAGTACATTCTAGGTTAACTCTAAAAAATATATCTCGAAGGTAAATTAAATTTCACCTTTTTAAACAATTCGGTTACTACCAGTAACGTTACAACCAGTAACCGTAAAAACACTATATATAAAGGTATAAAGTATAGGCAAAATTACTAGACACCCTTTAAAAAGCCGTCTATGGCTTTGCTTTTTACAAGTAATTATTAATAATCAATAAAAATTTATAAAAAGTACAAAATCAGTAATAATTCAGTTTTAGTTTGTAATTGAGGGGTTTGGGGTGTCCCCAACAGTCAGCTCCAGTTCAGTTTCAGTTTTTCTGGGCAAAAGTAAAAAGTACGAAGTGCTTTTTGCTTTTCCCAAACTTTGTTCTAATATAAGAGTTCTAATATAAATAGTTCTAATATACTGTTCTAATAAGTACCCCAGTTCCAACCCAAAATTTAAGGGGGTATACCCCGTTTCCAACCCACCGTTACCCCGTTTCCAACCCACCCGTTACCCCGTTTCCAACCCAAGATTACAGCCATTGAAATTACTTGGTTTCACGATACCCCACTTCAAGCCCATTTTATTGTTATTTTGTAAAAGGGCATAAAAAAAATAGGTGGCATTATTTCTGCCACCTATATGATTAGTTTATCTTTTTTTGTTTTTTTAATTCTGTTTTAGTACCATAAAATTCATATCTACCAACTAATTTTCCATCAACTGATTTTGTTTTTAAAACATAATCTATAATATCAAAACTATATAATGTTTTTAGTATAGTTCCTACTAAATCAAGTTGCTTTATAGTTATTTCACCTTTTCTATTTGTTATGCCACAGGCTTTTGCAATCGTACTTCTATTCATATATAATACATCTTTTCCATTTGCTTTTATGTTGTCTAAATTACCTTTGATAAAGCAAAATATTTTTAAGGCATCTCCACTTAATGTTTTTGAAAATGCTTTATATGTTTCCTTTGGCATTCTTGTAAATAGATATTTTTTAACTGGAACTATATAATAAACTTCGTCCCCACTATCTAGTGTAACTGATTTAAATACTTTCTTTTTAACTAAGTCATCAAAAGTAGACTTCATAGTTTTTCTTGACATTATTGTATTTTCATATCTACCACTTAATCTTAAATCTTGTTCAAGTTGGGCAAAGTTTAAATCATGTTTATATATAAAATGTTGACCGTCATTATTATGATTTGATACTAAACCTAAAAAAGCATAATATACTAAATATTCGTTTGCAGTAAGTCCTTTTATAAATTTTCCATCAGATATTACAAATATATCCCCTTCAAAATCTTTTATTTCAACATCTTGTACCGTACTTACTAATTCCATAATAATATTCTCCTTTTCATAACTAAAAAATTCATTGTTATTTCTATTTGTCATAGTTGCAACCTCCGTAACTTTGTATAATCATCTTTACATCTTATTAATAAAGATTTAAAAAGGTCTGTAAAAAGTCTGCAAAAAATAATTATTTTTTTTACTAATCAACATAAAACTTTATTAATATATTAGAAATAAAAAAAGCCGTTACATTAACGGCTTTAACTAAAATTCCATTCTTTTTTTAAACAGGTGAGGAGGTATCACCTGTTTTTTATTATTATATTAAATCTCTTTTTTTAAATTCTTTTACTATTGCAGTTGCTCCACGTGGTGTTACAAGTGTTACTGGCTTATATTGTCCTGTCTTTAATTGTTTATGTTTAACAATAAAATATCTTTTATCCATATACTTCTGATATGGTTGATTATGTTTATCTCCTGTTTTTTTAACACCCATAACAGTATATTCATCTGTCATTAACACTTTCCACTCTCTAAGTTGAGCCATAATCTTATTTCTGCCTATTCCAATATGCTTTGCAAATGTTCCAAAGTCCATATTTTTTCCTACATCTAAAAATTGTTTATATCCGTCTACAAGTGGTTTTTGTTTTTCTATAGTCTTGTTTGCTTGTTGTAAAAGTTGTTCTTTTTGCTCTATTGTTCTTTTTGTAATCATCAAAGCCTTTGCCAATATTAATTTTTCATCATCTTCTTGGCTCACTGGTATATATCCACCTGTTTGTCTTATTTGTGGTAAAACTTCGTCCATTACCCAACATTCAAAGTCTTGTGCTTGTGGTAATTTTGATTTTATTATTAATCTGTAAATGTCGCCTTCTGGTATAACTTTAAATTGTTGGCGACGACCTAACGAATCGTTACCCCACACCATTTTAGATTTTTTACAATGGTCGTTTGTTGCTTTACTTGGATTTGTATACCCTAATGTTTTAGCTATATCATTAGCCACTGCATAAGGTTTGCCGTCTATATTTAAACCTCTTACTTCTCCAAACATATCATTATTAAAAATTTGTAACTCTTTCATGTTTTTTCTCCTTTTCTTTTTTTTAAAAATATATCTTCCTCCTACAGAAAATACTTTTTATTTAAGTAAAGGATTCTTTATTACCCGCCCCTATAAAAAGGCAACCATAAAGTTAGCTGCCTAAACAATTTCTTCAATATCAAAATATCTTTGTGCTAGTTCTAAAACTCGTCTTTTCATTTTTTTACTACCTAACTTTTTACCTTTGTAAAGCTCCGTCATATAAACTTGTGATATATCAAGCCTTTTTGACATCCAAGACTTACTTACTCCGTAATCCTCGTATAAAATTTCTAAAACTTCTTTAATAGTCATTGTCATAGATTGTACCTCCACATTTATTTTTGTTTTTTATCATCTTATAACTATTTGTAGTTATATAAGGCTCAATACAACCTATTTTTATAAAAAAAATTATAAATTATTAAAACTTATTTAATGATATTAAAATATGCCCTATTTTGGGGTTATACGCTTTATTGGGTATGTTGTTGTATTTTTATATTAAGTGGCATTAATCCATTTTTGTGGTCGCAATTTCCTCTAACTAATATTTTTGAGGGCGAACATTATCGCTATCAAAATCTATATTGATGTTATCTATTTTCTTTTCCATTACTTGTTTGTTTATATATACCTTCTAACTAATATTTAACCAAACCAATTTTGGCTTGGTTTGTTGCACTAGATACTGGTAGTTCTACGTTATCCTCCACAATCTTCCATTGTTTAAAGTTTGTTAAATATTTTGAAGGGCGGATTTTTCCGTTGTTGTTATTTTTCTAAAATCTATAAATAGTGTTTTATCTTAATAATTGGTATGTTATTGTAACAATACTTTTTTTAGACTTTGTTTAATAGGTGTGCCGTTTTTTTAGTTGCTAATTTATAACTATGCTTTTTAGTATCAAACCTTTTTTGATATATCCTATCTATCTAGCAAATCTTTTATTATCACTATAAATTATTTTTATCCATATTGGGTAGGGGTTTCCATATTGCTTATTACTTACTCAATCTTTTCCATATAGATACTAATTAAGTTTTTTGTTCTTGGGTATTGGGTAGCTATTGGGTGGGTAGGTCTTGTTGGTTATCTATTTCTTATATCTATATATCTATATATATTATTAAAGTATATCAACTGTTTCCAAGCACTTGTATTTTTTTGTTGTACTTGTTGCAATTCCCTAGTTACAATGCTATATGCTTAGGGGATTCTAGGCTTTTGGAAACAGTTATACCTAACAACCAAAGACTAAAAAATAGTCAATGATTGATAGATATAAGCCGAAATACTTTATGCTCTTTTTCATCTGAGTATTTTGTATAACTCTGCTTTTGCTTACCTCTTACAAGGATATTCTTTTTACATTGGTACAAGCCCTCAACAACTCTATCGAGATAAAGAATACTACTATTTTATATCACTATAAAATACTTGATATTTCCTCCAGACCCTTCGTGGTGGTCATCACCTAGCATTACAAGTACAAACGGTGTAAAGCAGAAAATAGTCCTCCTTGTAACTGTTGATTTTATGCATCGGCTCAACTCACCCTATGATATATTTATAGTTGCTCTTTTGCTTTAACAACTACTTGTCCAATTACAGCAAAAATGCTATAATCATAGTACAAGATTTTCTTATGAACTTTTGAAATTTTGAAATTTTCTTATGAACTTTTGAAATTTTCTTATCAAATTTTTTAATGATGTTTTTAAGTGTCTTGTGTCAAAGAGGTGGTGCTAACACCTCTTTTTTATTTGCCTATTTTAATGTCATTAAAGGACTTGTAGTTGTTCCTAATTCAATGACTTCACTATCTCTTAATGATTGTAAATAGGTCTTTGTAATGCCTACGGTTTCATGCCCTAACAATCTTGATAATGTATAAATATCTAATCCATTTCTTAAATGTTTCTGTGAGTAATAATGTCTAATTGTATGTGGAGAACATCTTACATCTTCTCTAACCTTACATTCCTTACCACAAACCTTTACAACTCGTTCTATTGCCTCTATTGTCAATGGCTTACTTCTGAAAGATAAAAAATAATTACTGTATTTTATGGTCTTGTTTTGATAAAAACTAGCCTTCGCCCTTTCATACTTCATCATCTGTTTTTTCAAAACAGGAGATATTGGCAAGTATCTTTCCTTGTTGCCTTTGCCAACTATCTTTACACTATTTTTGAATATATTCATACTATCCATTTGACAAAGTTCGTTTGCCCTTACTCCTAAGTCTACCAAGCAATAAATAATGGTCTTGTTTCTTATGCTCATAAAATCTCTACCGTTGTAATACTTCAACATTCGTCTTATCTCTTCGTCAGTAAATGTTTCGATTATGGTTTTGCCTTCTTTTTGCCAAGAAACTTTATCCATTGGATTTGTGTCTATATATTCTTCGGTAGAGCAATATTTAAAAAATGCTCTAAGTGATTTATAAACACTATTTATATAGCTAACTTTGTTTCCTTTAGTTTTCATAAATGTTGCATAGTTTTTGATGTGCTTTGGTTCTATCTCTTCCACAGAATGTATGTCATACTTATTTTTTAAGTATGTAAATGCTTGATTAATATTGTTGTGATAGGTCTTTATAGTCCTTTCAGAAATGTTTCTTACTTCTAAATCAAATACAAACTCTTGTAATAACTCGTTTAATTCCATAAAAAAATACCTCCTTTCGTAGAAACTTATATATTCCTACGAAAACAGGTATTTCATCATTAGCACTTTAAAACTTAGTAATGTATTCCATTATTAAAGTGTTATTTTAGTATTTTTTGTTGTTTCAACCGTTTAAAAACGTTGCAATTACTGTATTTTCAAGATTACTCTGTAATCTCCCAGTTATGGTACACATTTTGAACGTCATCATCTTCTTCAAGTAAGTCTATTAATTTTTCCATAGATTTTACTTGACCTTCGTTATCTAAAACTGTAGTAGTTTGTGGTATTAATTTTATATCAGCAGATACGAATTCATATCCTTTTTCAACTAAAGCATCTCTAACTGCGTTGAAATCTTCTGGAGCTGTTACAACTTCGAATCCATCTTCTTCTGTTATTATATCGTCTGCTCCAGCTTCTAAAGCGTCGTCCATTAATTGTTCTTCGCTTACATTTTCAGCAGCTATTAATATTTGTCCTTTTCTATCGAACATGAAACCAACGCATCCAGTAGTTCCTAAGTTACCACCGTTTTTGTCGAAGTAATATCTTATGTTACCAGCAGTTCTGTTTTTGTTGTCAGTTAAAGTTTCAACTATAACAGCAACCCCACCTGGTCCATATCCTTCGTAAGTATTTGAGAAGTAATCTTCTCCACCGCCAGCTCCAGCACCTTTGTCTATTGCTCTTTTGATATTATCATTTGGCATATTGTCAGCTTTAGCTTTATCTATAGCTGTTTTTAAAGCTGCATTGTATTCTGGATCAGCTCCACCTTCTTTAGCTGCAACAGTTATAGCTCTTGCATGTTTAGTGAATACTGATGCTCTTTTAGCATCTTGTTTACCTTTTCTATTGATAATATTGCCTATACGACCCATAATTTCACTCCTTAATTTTAATTTCGTTCATTTATAGATTTATTCAAAATCTATTGCAAAGTAAATTTTAGCACAAAACTTCCATTTAGTAAATTAGAATCTTGGAGGTTTTGGTGCTGTGTTTCTTTTATGTTCACTGATTTTATGTAATCTATCTATGATGTCTAAGTCCTTTTGAGGAACTTCATCTCTTTTGCCTAATACAACCTTGTCTATCATGTTGTATGTTGTTCCCATTTCATTTTCGTCTGTTTGACCTTCCCATAAACCTGCTGATGGAGCTCTATTAATTACATCTTCGTGTACTCCTAGTGCCTTAGCCCATTCATAAACTTCTGCCTTTGTAAGGTTTGCTATTGGAACTAAGTCTACTCCTCCATCGCCGTATTTTGTGAAATATCCAGTATGTATTTCTGCTGCGTTGTCTGTTCCCACAACTAAATACCCTAGGTTGTTTGCAACTGTATAAACAGAACACATTCTTACTCTAGCTCTTAAGTTTGAATCTGATGCTCTAAGCCCATCTTCATTATATAAATTCTTTTCTTTAAGAGCTGAAGTTACAGAGTTTAATATCATTTCTTGTGGAGTTGTTAAATCTAAATCGATATAATCTATTCCACAACCGTTTATAACTTTAAGTGCATCTTCTCTGTCTTTTGGGTTACTGTTGATGCTCATAATTACCCCTATAGAGTTGTCTGGAAATGCTTTTTTTATAAGGTAACAAACTACAGCTGAGTCTATTCCACCAGAAACCCCAACAACTAATCCTTTGCATCCTGCTTCTTTAACTTTTTCCCTAAGCCAATCTACTGTTTTTTCTATTTTTTGATTTATTCCCATTTATTTTACCCCTTTCTTATAAAAATCTATACTTATAATACCATATTTATTTCAAAATTAATTTATTATTTTTACATCTATACATAGTTTTATCAAAATCACAAATAATAATACAAGGTGGTGAAGATATGAACAATCCATTTAGTATTAAAAATTCTATAATTGGAGCTTTTACTGGTTTTATTAATGGGCTATTCGGTTCCGGCGGTGGTACTCTTTTAGTCCCTATTTTAAACAACATTTTAAAAGTAGAAGAACACAAATCACATGCTACAGCCTTAGCTGTAATAATATTTTTAACAACGACAAGCTCCATAATATATATCTCCAAAGGAACATATGACATTGGCCTTACATGTAAAGCCGCCATAGGAAGTATAATAGGAGGTATCGTGGGAGCAAAATTATTGAGCAAAGTAACCGGTAAGTTTTTGAGAATTGCTTTCGGAATAGTTATGATAATATCTGCAATTAGAATGATTTTTTATTAATAGGAGGAATTTATGTTAATAGCAATAATAGGATTTTTTGCTGGAATAATCGGCGGAATGGGAATGGGTGGAGGAACAATACTAATCCCTGCTCTTATATTATTTGCAAGTATTGACCCTAAAATTGCCCAAAGTACCAACTTACTATCATCAATTCCTATGACAATAGCAGCACTATACATACATATTAAAAAGAAAAACGTCGACTTTGAATTAGTTCTTCCGATAGTATTATTCGGTATAGTTGGTGCTTTTTTTGGCTCTACATTAGCAGAATATCTATCATCTGATATCTTAAGAAAATGTTTTGGAGTATTTTTATTGATTATAGGAATCTTTGAAATTCAAAAAGGTTATATGCACAAAGACAAACAAAAAAAATAAAGCCTAAAACTATTAAACAATATAGTTTTAGGCTTTTTATGTTAATTTTTTTCTTCTAATCTACTTATCATAAAGAAGTCCTTTATTGCATTATCATAATCACCTGTTTGGCAATATGCATCCCCACGTTTTTCATAAGCTCTTATGTCAGATGGATTTCCTTCTATTGCAACAGAAAAATCGTCTATCGCTTCTTTATATTGCTGAAGTTTATAATAAGCCAAACCTCTATAATAATAATTTTTAAATTGGCTCTTATCAAGCTCAATTGCTTTATTAAAATCAAGTATTGCTTCGTTATATTCTTCTAAGTCTAAGTTTGCAGCTCCTCTTCCCATATAAACAATATAACTTTCGTAACCATGTTCTATAGAGCGAGTATAGTCATCTTTTGCCTTTTTGAAGTTTCCTGTTATAGAGTACTCTTTTCCTCTATTGCAGTAAGATTTTCCTACTTTATATCCCATTTTTATCGCTTTTGAAAAATCACGTATTACTTTTGTGTGATTTTCCATTTGACCATAAGCAAGTGCTCTGTTGTAATATGCTTCACCATTTTTAGGATTTAATATTATAACTCTGTCCAAGTCTTTTATGGCCTTGCGTAAATTATCTTGTTTTAAGTAAGCTACTGAACGATTAAAGTAGCTTTCTTCGTACTCTGGGTCTAGTTCTATGGATTTATTGTAGTATTCGATTGCGTTATTAATTTGGTTCATTTGACAATAACAATCCGCCATTCCCAAATAACCTTCTTTCATATGTGGAGCCAAAGTTACAAATGTCTTGTAGTCTAGTAGTGAGTTTTTATATTGTTTCATTAAATAATATAGTCCTGCTCTTTCGTAGACTATTCTCTCGTCGTATTTTTCAAGATTTATAGCATTTGTAAAATCTTTTAATGCTTCTTTATATCTGCCTAAATAAGCTAGAATTCTTCCTCTATTATAATAGGCACTAACATCATTTTCGTCTATTTCTAGTGCTTTTGTGTAGCTTTCCATAGCCTTATCGTATTCTTTTAAGTTACTATAAGATACGCCTAAGTTATAGTAAGCCACTTCATATCTTGGATCTATTTCCAATGATTTTTTATAATTTTTTATTGCTAGTTCATTATCCCCTAGTCTACTATAACAAACACCTTTACCCCTATATGCTTCTTTATAGTTTTTGTCTAGTTCTAATGTTTTTTCAAAATCTTTTATAGCTGAATAAAATTTATCGAATTTTATATAAAACTCGCCACGATAGTAATAACCATCTGCACTGTCTGAGTACTTTTCAATAATTTTATTTATATAAGCCATTTTTTCATTTATTTCAAATTCCATATTGGCGTGATTCAACATATCTTGTATGAAATTTTGTCTTTCTAAGTCCTTTTGTAATTTATTTAAAGTTTCTATAGTATTGTTCATATCCACATTTCCTGATTTAGATAATTTAAATAAATTAAATACCATGAAAATCATAAATCCATACATAAAGCAGAATATGATTATCTCTTCGTTTTTTGATAAATTCAAAATTGCTATAGCTAAGAATAAAATTCCTATTATAGCTAGAGAGATTCCTATTTGTCTTGTTATTTTGTTTTTTTCACTTTCCATTATGACGTCCCCCTCGATATATCTATTGTTAAATAAACCCTATCTAAAAAATAATTTCCCCTTCTTTTTCAGATAGATAAAACCCTTCACTTTCACCTATTTCTGCAGTTCCACTAGTTATATCTATCATTTTAGATTTTAGTAATTCTGCTTCTTCTTCTCTCGAGTAAACTATTATTTCTACTTTGTCAGTATATAAAGTGTCTTTTATTTTGTAACCCATATTCATTATTTCATTTTGAACTTTTCCTATTTGGTTATAGTCTATAGTTACACTTATTTCTTTGTATTTTACCTTTTGGATAATTTGAGCTGCTTCAATACCAACTTTTGCACCTTTTGTATATGCTCTAACAAGTCCGCCTGCTCCTAATTTTATTCCTCCGAAATATCTAGTTACAACAACTACTACATCTCTTAAGTCTTCTTTTTTTATGACTTCTAATGTTGGGATTCCTGCTGTTCCTTGTGGCTCTCCATCGTCACTATAACGTTGGATGTTCATAGTTTCACCAACAGTATATGCCCAAACATTATGAGTAGCATCTTTATGCTTCTTTTTTATTTCGTTTATGAATTCTACTGCTTCTTCTTCAGACTTTATAGGTTTTGCATATCCTATAAAAGTAGACTTTTCTACTATGTATTCATCTGTTCCAAAACTGTGTAATGTTTTATATGTCTTCATAGTGCCTCTCCCCCTGCCGTTAGATATTTCAAAGCCAAAATTGCTTCATTATATGCCCTGATGACATATTCTTTTTCGTTGATTTTTTTTCTGTCTATAAGTCGTTGCAAAATCTCGACTGTCTTATCATCTCCCACCTTTGCCAATGCTTTGGCACAATATTGTCTTGTCTGTGGATTTGGGTCATATAGCCCCTTTTCCAAGACTAACTTGCTCTTTGGAGAAGATATTTTTCTAATAGCTGAATAAGTTATTCTTCTTATGTCTGAATGTCTATGGTTTGTAAGAGGATGAAGTATTTTTAAAAATCTTTCATCTCTAAACTCTCCCGTTGCCCAAATTAAGACAATTAAATCATCTGCATTTTGTTCTCTAAGTATTCTTTTGTATAATTCTCTTTTGAAGTTTAATTCTTTTTCTTCATCTAGACTCAGCTCTTCTATAAATTCAAGTCTTGAGTCTTTGCCTAATTCTAAAAATTTATCCAATATATCTTTTGAAGATTCTACTTTTTGTTTGTTTGCAGATTTTATTTCTAATTTTGCTTTGATTAAATGATCATTTACATCTGCAATTGGTATATTTCTGATTTTGCTAATTTGGGACACTGTTTTTGATTCGTTATAAAGAAGATATGTAATAAAGTAGTCATCTAAGTTATCGATATTGCTCCAACTTATGTCCATTTTTATTCCTCAACTATATATTCTTTATATATATTATAATCTTCTTCATCTAAACTTACTTCAAGTTGTGTTCCATTTTCAACATATTCAAAGTAATCTACGTTGTATTTTTCTTTTATTTTACTGAATATATTACCTTTATCGTATGGAAGTAATAATTTAACTTGATAAGTGTCTTCCATTAAAGCATTTTCTATCATTTTTAGAAGGATATCCATATTGATACCTTTTTTAGCAGAAATATAAATTCTATCTTCTCTATTTCTTGGATAAATATCTAGCTCTAGTCTGTCTATTTTGTTGTAAACTATTATAGTTTTCTTATCATCTGCACCTAATTCTTTTAATACTGATTCAGTAGTTTGTTTTTGTAATTCAAAACTGCTGTTTGTAGCGTCGATTACATGTAGTATTAAGTCTGCATATTTAACTTCTTCTAGTGTCGCTTTGAATGCTTCTACTAAATCATGAGGTAGTTTACTTACAAATCCAACTGTATCTACTACTAGAAAATCTCTTTTATTTGGTAAAGTAGCTTTTCTTAAAGTTACATCAAGTGTTGCAAATAGCATATCTTTTACGAAAACTTCTTTTTCAGTTTCGTAATCTTTGTGTGTCTTTATTAATTCGTTCAATAAAGTCGATTTTCCTGCATTTGTATAACCAACAAGTGCAACAATTGGTATATTTGATTTTAGACGTTGAACTCTTTGAGTTTCTCTGTTTTGTTTTACTTCTCTAAGCTCTTTTCTTATGTCAGCAGCTCTATTTAAGATATGTCTTTTATCTATTTCAAGCTTTTGTTCACCAGGACCTCTAGTACCTATACCAGCACCAGTTCTACTCATTTGTCCACCCATTCCATAAAGTCTTGGTAATCTGTATTTTAATTGAGCAAGCTCAACTTGTAGTTTACCTTCTTTACTTAATGCTCTTTGTGCGAATATGTCTAATATTAAAGCTGTTCTGTCGATTACTTTTAGTCCAGTAACATCTTCTATGTTTCTCATATGTGCTCCTGATAATTCATCATTAAATACTATCATTGTAGCACCAAGCATTTGACAGTAATCTCTTATTTCTTCAACTTTACCTTTTCCTATGAAATAAGCAGCATCTCTCGCTGGTTTATTTTGAATTACAGATGCTAAAACTTCTGCTCCAGCAGCCTTTACTAATTCTTTAAGTTCTTCCATAGATTCATTTATATCAATATCGTCGATTTTTTTTACATTAGTTGTTATATTTAAGCCCACTAAAACGGCCTTTTCTTGTAGTTTTTCTTCCACAAAATCACCTCTTTATTTTACTTCTTGTCAATTCATTTATTTGCCAGTATTTTTGCCTTATTATATATTTTGACTTTTATAATAAATTTCATTCTTTTATATATGTCATTTTCTATTTTTACTGCAAATAACTCATTTTAGATAAATATTCTTAATAATTATATCATTAAACTATAAGTTTTTTATGGATTTTTTTGATAATAAGTATTTTATTAATATTATAATTTAAAATCAAAAAGAGGGTGAATAAATCTTTCACCCCCTCCACAAATTTATTAAATTTTTTATTTTAAATTTATAAGCTCTAGATATTTTTTACTATTTTTACTTCCGTTTTTCTCTGCTTTTTCTAATAATTTTATAGCTTTATCTATATCTTTTTTAATTATTTTACCTCTATATAGTTCAAATCCTAGTTTTTCTTGATATAGTGGATTTTCTTCTTTTGATTTTTGTTTATATATTTTAATTAATCTCTCTGCACATCTATTGTCATTATTATCAACCAACTTTTCATATTCTAAAACAGCTTTATCAATTTCACCTTCATCATAATATCTATTTCCAAGAATATAACTAGCCTCTAATTCCCCTTCTTCTGATAAAACTTGTAGTACTTTTGTACTAAATCCAGCGTAAATTGAAGATTTTGAGTTTTTCTTTCCGTCATTTTTACAAATTACATCTTCTATAACACTTCTCATCATATTTTCGATATTTCCTTAAAATTTTGAATCAATTACAATATTGCTAGAAGTCGATTTATTGTTGATAGTTTCTGGCGCTATTTGATCTAATTTATTGTCTATTTCATCTATCATTTTTTGTTGTCTTTCTAGTACAGAATCAATATGCTCCATTATACCTTCATATTGAGTGTCCATCTTTTTTAATAATTCACTTTCTATAAATGTATCGATTCTCTTATTAAAAGCCGTAATTTTTTTATCTAAGTCTCTAACGTTTTTTGATACTGTAGTAAAACTTATCATATTGCTATTTTTCATTACAGAGTGTATCTCATCTCCAAACTTTGCAATAGTTTTAATCAGTTCATCTAATTCGCTCAAATCTTTATCTATATTTTTTAACCCGCTTACCATCTGCACTACTTTGTTTTTATATGTATTTAACTCGTCCATCTTCTTTTTGGTTATATCGATTTGTTTTAAAGAATCAAGCTTGGTTATCGATTTATTAAATTCATTTATACTCCCCTCTAATCCATTTAACGTTATGCATATTTGCTCACTATTTTCATTAAACTTATCAATTGATTCTACTATACCCCTTGTGTTTAATTCGTTATTCGTCATATTATTCACCTATCTCCCATTCACCTTTGTATTTATATTTTCAAATAGTTTGTTTATATTCCCCATTTTCAGTTGAATATTAGATTTTAATTTTTCTGTTTTTATTATTTTATTTCGCAATATATCGTTTAGTTTATCAAACTGTTTGCCATATTCATCAAATAAATCGCTA
Organism: Clostridium sp. 2218st1_F5_2218SCRN_220325; assembly: GCF_039062665.1. NCBI lineage: Bacteria > Bacillati > Bacillota > Clostridia > Eubacteriales > Clostridiaceae > Clostridium > Clostridium sp. 2218st1_F5_2218SCRN_220325. The sequence continues at coordinate 158,160 of NZ_JBCLNH010000002.1, forward strand.
AATTTTATTCCCTCTTTTTCTAAGCTATTATAAAACTCTCTCAACTGTTTTTCATAAGATAAATCTTCTATATACAAGTACATAATCGCAAATTTTGAAAACTGATATGATTTTTCATAATAGCTCTGTGCCAACTTATACTCACCTATTTCAAATAGCTTGTCTCCTTTTTCTTCGTATTTTCCATCCTCTTCAAACAAATCACACAACCTTGCTAAACTGTTTGAATTTGGCTCCACACTTCTAATAAAGTAGTTCTTCGCTACTGAATATCTCTCATCATAGAAAAACTTCATTCCTAATTTAAACAGCTCTATACTATCTCCTACTACTTCTCCTAAGTTTAAATCTTTAAACTGGGTTAAAGTTTTTATATATTTTATATCGTCGCCTAGTTTTGCTTTGATTTCTTTTAATACTTCTGTTTCTTTTTCTTCTATTAAGACTAAATTATAATTTGCTCTAGTTATAGAAACATAAAATCGATTAAAGTAATAACTGTAATGACCTTCTTTTAAAATTTCCTTTTTATAAACTTCTTCATAAATATCTGCATAGTCGGATAATATATTGTAAGCTATTATATTATCGAATTCCTTCCCTTTAAATTCAGATATTGTAAATGCATTTTTACAGTTGTACTTTTGTTTTAGATGTTGTTTTTTCTCATCATCAGATACTATAAGCGCAACTTTTGCAGATGCATCAAGCTCACTAAATATAATTTTTAAGTTGTCTTCTGTCGCTTCGACTTGCTCTATTATACCTGTTTTATTGTTTTTTGTTATTTCAAACTGTCTGTCTTCTTCTTTTCTTGCCGGAAGTTTATCATTTATTATTTCATTTACTATATTATTCATCTTCATTATATTTATAGAGTTTCTGAAATTCTCATTAAGTCGCTCAATTTCATAATGATATCCGTATAAATAAAATAATTTTGTAAGCCTTCCTATTTTGAAAAATGTTGGATTTATTATTTGGTTGGGGTCCCCTGCTAATAATATTTTTCTTGTTTTATTCTTTGCATAAATTTCTTGTTCTTTAGCTAATAAGAACAACATATATATTTGGACCTCTGTAAAATCTTGAACCTCATCAACTACGACATATTCATAGTTTATAGACTTTTCTTTTATTAAACTTTGTAATTCAAATGCTATATCATTTATGTCGTGGTAGTCATTTTCGCACAACCACTGGTTGTATTTTTCTGTTATAGAATATAAAATTTGCCTATCTTCTTCTACAAAAATTTTATAATCTTCTACTATTTGTTTACTATTGTTGATATAGTATTCAGAGTTTACTATATATGGCTCTTTCCTGTCCCAATCGACGTACATAGAACCTTTTAGTATTCCAAAAATTTCGCTATAAATAATATTTTTTTCATTTTCATATTTCTTAATAAACTTTATAATATTTCCGTCCCTAGATGTCTGCTGTAACCATTCTAAAAACTTTGTAAAACTCTTATTATAAGAATTTTGCGTTATAATTTTAGATCTATCTATTTTTTTGTTGTTATGCTTATAATTTATCTCTGTGCATATATCTACAAAAGTTCTTATATCTATATATTCGTTATATTCATAGTAATTTTCCATTACTTTTGATTTCACATATTCTTTTAAGTTGTTTGAAAATGTAATGTAGAGAATTTTTTTGTTTGAGTTCATATTTTTGATTTTTTCAACCATATCTGGTATTAAATTGATTGTAGATAGTGTTTTTCCACTACCAGCTATACCTGATAATATGAATGGTTCTGATTTTTGAATAAATGTATCTATATATTTGGCTTGTTCTTTTGTCAGTACTTCTTGATATATTATTTCATTATCGTTAAAATCAATAGCTCTAAATGTCATATTAGTTTCTTGGTTTCTTTTTACGTTATCCCTTATTTCCAACATATCTTTATATGTCATTTCTTTTTTTCTATTTAAATTTTTGAAGTTTTCATTATCAAAGAAGTGGCTATTTATCCTTTTAGATACTTTTAATGCTTCTTTTTCTTGATCGTTGTGCTTAGCTATTGAAAATAATATAATCCCCTTTTTGTCGTTTTTATTGCCTTTATATCTATCAAAGTCAAATTCATTCTTTTTAACATAATCTTTCATAAAACATGCTATTATTCTATCACTATCATTTATCTTGTTATTGAAATCAAATCCATAAATACTATTATCTTTTATCCCCTCATACTTTTTAAAACCTAGACTATTTAAATTTAACGACTTATTTGATGATTTCATGCATTTATCAATCTTTATAATTAATCTTTTTAAGTCACTTTCTAGGTTATTGTCTTTTATCTGTTTAAATATAGTCTGCTCTAGAAATACATTAATACCTAAGTCTTTGCTAAATGTTATTTCCTCATCTATGCTGCTTTGCAGAGTCAAGTCTAAATCTTTTGATTGTAGTTGATTTATACTGTTTTCTTCTATAACTATATTTATATCTTTTTCTAAATTTGTATCGTGTTCTAAATCTGCTACAATTTCTTCATTAGTAATTTCATTACTTAATACATTTTTTCTATCTAATTCATAACACTGTGCTAGATAAAACATTGCGTCTTCATTTCCCATTCGTGCCAAGTCATTATATAATTTAAACGCTTTTTCTTTATCTATATCTATCCCTATTCCATGTTCATAACAATATGCTAGTCTATAAATGCCATCTTCATAATCTATTTCTTTTAATTCCTCATATATTGAAAATGCCTTTTTATAATCTACATTAGTTCCAATTCCAAATTCATAACAATGGCCCATCAGATATTTTGCATCTTCATTTCCATTGCTCACAGCTTTTTTATATCGATTAAATGCTTTTTTATAATCTTGTTTTACACCTATTCCATATTCAAAACAAATTGCAGTCCTAAGCTGAGCTATATCATACCCTCCATTAGCACAAAACTTATAGTATTCAAATGCTTTTTTCTTGTCTTTATCTACTCCAATTCCATTTTCATAATATACTCCCAAGCAATATTGAATTGGATAATTATTTTTTTCATTTTCAAGTGACTTTACTATTTCAAATGCCTTTTGTTTATCTTCTTCTACTCCTATCCCATGTTCATAACAAAGCGCTAAACAAAATTTTGATTTTATAAATCCTTGTTCTGCTGATTTTTCAAACCATATAAAGGCTTGTTCCTCTTTTTCGTCTTCTTCCTCATCTAAATCTATATCTACCCCATCGATATACAAACATGCGAGGTTATACTGTGCCTCTTTCGAGCCATTTTGAGATGCTTTTTTGTACCAGCCAAATGCCTTGGATATACCCTCGAGCTTATCTCTTTCAAAGGTTAGATAATAATTTCCCATGTTGTACTGGGCATCTTCATCTCCTTCATCAGCTTCATTTCTCAACTGCTCATATGATAATTTCTTTATTTTTTCTTTTTCTATTATTCTATCATCTTCTTCTATTTCATCTCCTTCTTTATCCTTCCTCTTTAGTGTAAATTTCAACATATTGCTTTTAAATAATTCTTCAAACTTTTTCATTTTAATTTCCATTTTAGTAGTCACATTATAAAGCAACTCCATCGTAGAAACTTCCCTAAAATCCTTCATAAGTATTCTCCCAATAAATTTTTATATATTGATTCTATATTATAAGTATAATAAATTAAATTAAAATAGTATAATAAAATTATCTCATATTATAATCTTTGGAGGTATATATAAATTGAATTATAAATTTTTTAGTAATACTAAATGTGAATACTTTCCCTGTCATAAAACAAATGACCCAGAAAATTTCAACTGCTTATTCTGTTATTGCCCTTTATATGCTTTAAAAGATAAATGTGGTGGAAATTTTAGATATACAGAAAAAGGTATAAAGGATTGTACAAATTGTACTCTTCCCCACCAAAGGAAAAATTATGATTATATAATTGGAAAGTTTAAAGAAATTGTTGAAATTACAAAATTAGACTCTGAATAAGATATTATATATTTTTTAAAATTATGATGCATTATTTATAGCAAAAAAAATACGAGTTAGAATTGATTTACATCATCTAACTCGTATTTTTTCGTCTCGTTTTTATTTCAGTCTTATTTCAATATATCCATCATACCATTTATTCGACATTCTTTCAATATTATAATTTTTGTAATTTAATTTTTTATTTTAATATTGCCATGATTTAACTTTTTAACCTTATGATATATCAATTGTAAAATTACACTTGCACATACCATAATTCCCAAAATTGCAATACCCATATGCATAAAGAATGCTTCCGGCAATATATTTATAACAGGATCTAACACAGGGTTAAAAATCCAATAATTGTTACTAAACATTATCTTATGAAACATAATAAAACATGCATTGAAATTTATCGCAATTGGAATAGCCAATAAAACTGGCATTATCACAATTAAGATGGATGCATTTCTTAAAAATTTGAAGTCTTTCTTTCTAATTTGTAAAATACCTCCTACAACAGAGATAACTCCACAGATTATAGTAAGTATTTTTACATTTTGGAATATATCTCTCACTTCTTCAAAATGGATTTTACCATTTTGTGATGAAGGTAGAGATGGCAACTCAAATTCTTCTGCATTCCAGCTTAAGTTATAATCAATTAAATAATCGTAATTCTCTATTATATCTTCCCTTGATAGATTAATCATAGACTCTATGTTTAGTTTATCTATATCATTATAGTAGATGCTTTTTATATTCATAGTTATAATAACTGATGAACCAATCACAAATAAAGCTAAACATATAGATACAACTACATTTAATAACTTTCTCAATTGAAAGCCCCCCTCTAATTTAAGCATTAAACTATTTTTGTAGTGAAATCTTCTATATTCCAAACATCATCAACTACATCACTGTAGAATTCTGGCTCATGGCAAACTAAAAGAACTGTTCCTTTAAATTCTTTTATTGCTTTTTTAAGCTCATCTTTAGCTTCTACGTCTAAGTGGTTTGTAGGCTCGTCAAGAACTAAGAAGTTTATGTCTTTTAACATTAACTTACATAATCTAACTTTTGCTGCTTCTCCCCCACTTAAAACTCTAACTTGACTTGTTATATGTTCAGTAGTAAGACCACATTTAGCAAGAGCTTGTCTAACTTCGTAGTTTGTTAATACAGGGTATTCTTGCCATACATCATCTAATGCAGTATTGTAGTTATCCATTGAACTTTCTTGTTCGAAATATCCAACTTCTAAGTAATCACCTAATTCAACTTGACCATCAAATGGTTTTGTCATTCCAAGTAAAGTTCTTAGAAGTGTTGATTTACCTATACCATTCATCCCTTTAAGAGCTATTTTTTGTCCTCTTTCTAATTGGAAGTTTAATGGTTTAGTTAATGGTTCATTATATCCTAACACTAAATCTTTAGTTTCGAATATTATTCTCGCTGCTGCTCTAGCATTTCTAAAGTTGAATGTTGGTTTTAATTTTTCTTTTGGTCTTTCTAAGATTTCCATCTTATCAAGTATTTTTTGTCTTGAGTTTGCCATACCTCTAGTTGCAACTCTCGCTTTATTTCTAGCTACGAAATCTTCAAGTTTCTTTCTTTCTTCAACTTGTTTTTCATAAGCACTTTCTTCTTGTCTTTTCTTAATATCTCTAAGTCTTACAAATTCGTCGTAGTTACCTTTGTATCTTGTAAGCTCAGCATTTTCTATATGATAAATTACATTACATGTATTGTTTATAAAGTCTGTGTCGTGTGATACAAGAATAAAGCTGTTTTCATACTCTTGTAAATATCTTGTAAGCCATACTATATGCTCTTCATCTAAGTGGTTTGTAGGCTCGTCAAGGATTAATATTGTTGGACTTTCTAATAATAATTTAGTAAGAAGTACTTTTGTTCTTTGACCTCCACTTAAATCAGTTACGTCTCTATCAAGACCTATTTCCCCTAATCCTAAACCATTAGCAACCTCTTGGATTTTTGCATCTATTGTATAGAATCCACTGTTTTCTAATATAGTTTGTATTTCAGCAGTTTCCTCAAGAAGTTTATTCATTTGTTCTTCGTCTGCTTCACCCATTAGGTCATACATTTTTAACATTTCTTGTTCTAACTCGAACATGTTTTTGAACGCATCTCTTAATACGTCTCTTATAGTCATTCCTTTTTCTAAAACAGCATGTTGGTCTAAGTATCCAACTGTTGCTCTTGATGACCATTTTATATTACCTGCATCTGGCATTAATTTTTTTGTTATTATATTTAAGAAACTAGATTTTCCTTCTCCATTAGCACCTACAAGAGCTATATGTTCTCCCTTTTTAAGTCTAAAAGATACATTTTCTAGTATTGTTCTCGCTCCAAAACCATGACTAACATTTTCTACTACTAGCATTTATCCACCTCTTATAAATTTTATTTGTTTACATCTATACTATTATATTTGATTTTTGTAATTTTGCATATACGTATTTTTAAAATACAGAATTAGGATTCCTGCTGTTGTCTGTTGTGAGAATTCCAATGCTTTTTCGGCAATTAAGTAAAATCTAGTGCTTAAATTTTGAACGTGTTTATACATATGTTGGTTCTTTATCGCATTATAAGAATTAAATCGTATATACTCTTCTACAGAGTTAAATAAAATCGGTTCAGAGTATGTTCTAAATCGCTTTATTTTTAGATAATTGGCTTTTGCGTAATTTTCAAACTGCATGTGATTGTTTAGTAAGTCTCCTGTGGCGTGTTGCGGGACGGTTACATCTTGAACTAGATGGCAAGCTGTACCTAAATAAAACATGGATTGGTATATATCATCTTCATAAAAAAAATCTATAGCATAGTCGTAATATTTTATAGCTAGTGTTAGTGCATTATCGTCTACACCTGGTAGCCCCTTATTTGTAAAAGTATTAAAAAAATGACAATAGCATTTTAAATCTTGGTCTGCCCATACAACTCCTTGATTTATTGTTTTTTTGTATCTATAAAAAAATTCATAGACTTCATAGTATCCATTTAACCATAAGCTATTCATTGCATTTTCCTGTATAAATATATGAACTCTACAGTCTGGTTTTGAAAATTTGTTTTTAATCGGACTTATAATATTTAATGTCTTTTCTAAGACGCTATTATTCCTTCTTTCCCCCAATATATTTGTCATAATATCACCTTATTTTTTATTTTTAAAATAATTATCTAATCCATCTGCTACTGAAGTCATCATTTTTTCTTGATATTTTGGACTAGACATATTTTGATCTTCTGTATAGTTACTCATAAATCCCATTTCTAATAGTACTGCTGGGACTTGTGACCAGTTAAATCCTGTTAAGTCGCTACGTTCAAATATACCATTTACTTTGAAACCATTATTTTGCATATTTTCATTTATAAATTTTGCACAATTTGAGCTGTCTTCATAAATAGCTGATGTATATTCACCATATTTTGATGGAATTAAAATAGATGCTCCTGTAATTCCCGCATTGTCAGAACCGTCAGCATGTATCCTAACTACCATATCTACTTTCTTTTCATTTGCAAATATAGCTCTTTCTTTATTGCTTATATCCACATCATGACTTTCCCTTGTCATATAGACTTTATATCCTCTACTTTCTAATATATGTTTTAACTTTAAAGATGCCTCTAAATTTAATTCATATTCTGGCTTTTTAGTCGCTACACCAGCTGTTCCAGAAGATACTTTTGCTTTATATGAGCCTGAATTTGGTCCTACTTGTTCTGTCTCTGAATTTCCTTTTGCCTGATGACCTGGGTCTATACATATTATGTATTGTTCAGTTTTAGTGTTAGGATTTAGTTTTAAAGCTGAAAAATTTGAAACTAATTTTGTTAAATTTTTTGTTTCACTCGATGTAAAAATCATTATAAGTCCAATTATTAGTATAGTAGTAGTTAAAAATTTATATTTTTTCATACTATCCTCCTCAACATTTTTATTTTCATTTAAAGCTGTAGTCTTTCATATATATTTATATACATAAAATTTTTTAGAGGTGATAACTCTTGAAGAGAAAAAAAAGAAAATATAGTAGCAAAAGTAAACGCCCTGTTAGAGATTCTAATTCAACTTCGCAAAATAATACAAATTCGTCTAATTCGTGTAATAATAATTGTTCTGAAAATGATAACAATCAAAATTGTGATGATAATACAAACCAAAATAATGATGATAATCAAAATTCAAATTGTAATTCTGAAAGTGATTCAAGCTTTTCAACTGGAAAACAATCGAAGTTGTGTTATTTTTCATCGCTTGATTACATAGTTTTAGCTTCTACCTTAGCTATTGCATTAGGAGAAGAATTATCTGATGTAGATTTAAGTATACTTTCTACATTTCTTGCTGTTTTGTCTGACCAAATAGCATTAATAGCTAGTGTAAATGCTTGCTCTACGGATGGCGAGGATGCTATATTTGTTCCTCCTATTCCTGCTGTTCCGACAACTGCTGGTGGAAGATCTAGTTCAAAAAGATCCTCTTCATCTAATTCTAAAAAACATTCAAAAAAAATAGTAAAAAGAAAGGTTAAAAAGAAATAAAATCTATATAATTTAAATTTTATTTCTTTTTTATTTTTTGTTTTATTTCATTTCAACGTTTTTCTTTTATGCTTTGTTTATTTATGCAATCTACGGTTTTGTTGAATCTCATTTCCAAGCATTAAAAAATTACTTCTGCAAAATATAATATTAGGCACCAACCAAACTCAAGAAAGAAGGTGTTTATAACATTGCTAAATTTTAATAAAAAACTCAATTTAAAGTCATTAAAATTTAATAGTTTCTTTTTTGTTTGTTTTTTCTTCTTCTTACTATATTTTTTCATGAATAATGCAAATTATGCATATTCTTTGGAAAAAAATAATGATATGTATTTAATTCCAATCGGAAAAGTAATTCAAGTTGATGGCCAGCTAGAAAATCTAATTGTTCGCAATGAAGTTAATGGCTGTCCACTAAAAAGCGGTGATTTAATTTTGAGAGTAGAAGGTAATCCAATAAAAGATTTTAATCATTTATCAGATGTGTTTTATTCTTCTACTGGTAATCAAATTAGCGTTACTGTTAAAAGAGGAAATGTAATTAAAAATTTAATATGTTATAAAGAACCGTTAAAAAGAGTTAGTTTTAATAATGCAATATCAGGTTTTGCTACACTGACATATATAAATCCTGAAACTCATCAATTTGGTGCAGTGGGACATGCAATTAATGTCGGTGATGCAAAACAAATACCTATTAAATCAGGTACTATCTCTACAACAAGCAATTTAGAGATAGAAAAATCATCTCGTGGAAATGTTGGATATATAAATGCAAGTAAAAATTATTTAATTGGTGATTTTAAAGAAAATACGCAATATGGTATAAAAGGTAAAACTAGAAATATAGATTTTTCAAATCAAAGAAAATATAAGGTAGCTAATTTAGATGAAGTTCAACTTGGTAAAGCGCAAATAATATTACAAAATAAACAAAATCAATGTGTTAAGTATGATATTGAAATATTAAAAATTGAAAATCAATGTACTCCAGAACCTAAAACTTTTAAAATAAGAATTGTTGATGAAGATTTACTTAAGGAGACTGGAGGAATTGTGCAAGGTATGAGTGGTACTCCAATAATTCAAAATAATAAAATAATTGGTGCAGTATCTCATGCCTTAGAAAACAATCCTAAAATAGGATACGGCGTGTATATAAAATGGATGTTGTAAAGCATAATAAAAATAATCTCTAGATATCTAGAGATTATTTTTATTATGCTTTAATTAAGCTATATTTATACATATTTATTTTTATACAAGTAAAAAATATAATAAATATTTTAAAACTTTTCTCTGCAATATTTTATCATTTACATTATTATGAATTATATTGTTAAATCAACTATTTAAAGGATATAATTATACCATAGGATTTTATCTATTATTGAAACTTAATAAACTTTACATATTCTTACAAATTTTAATTAACTATAAAAAGGAAATAAAATATGTTATAATTATGCATTAAGTAAGGAGGTATATCATGAGCAGAGATAACAATAATGATGATAAGAATAAAATTAGAAGAAAAAAAGTTTCTTCATCTTCTAATAATGATGTAAATAACAGTGCATCGAAAAATAATTATAAAAAAGTTTCATCAAAACCTAAAAAACAGAGAAAAAGAAGTAAATTTAAAATTTTCGGAATGGTAATTTTATTTATGCTAGTCACTGGTGTTGCTGTTGGCTCAGCGTTAGTTTTCTCATCTTTAAGAGATACTGAAGTTATAACTAAAGCATTATTAGATGAAAAAACTAATAGTAAAACTATACTGAAATATTCAGATGGAAGTACTTTGGCAGAAGCCGAAACTGGAAATAAAAAGATTCCTCTTAAGAAGTTAAATAATGAAACCGTAAAAAACGCACTTGTATCTATAGAAGACTCTAGGTTCTATGAACATAATGGTGTCGATTTAAAAGGTCTAGCTAGATCAGCTGTTAAGACTATTCTTGGTCAAAAACAAGGTGGTAGTACAATACCTATGCAGGTCTCAAAATTACTTTTAACCTCTCAAGATAAAACTATGTCTCGTAAAATAAAAGATATCTACTATGCTTATGAAATGAGTAAAGTTGTAGATAAAGATGATGTCTTACTTACATATTTAAACAACATGTATGTAGGTAACAGTTTTTATGGAATCGAAGCAGCTGCACAAGGATGTTTTAATAAATCAGCAGAAAAACTTACTTTACCTGAAGCTGCAATGTTAGTTGGTGCTACCAACAATCCATATAAATATACACCATTTAATAAAGCTAAGTTAGACGGTACTGAACAAAGATCTGATTTAGAAAACAAATTAATATTCATTAATCATACTGAAAATGATGGATATGACGATCCTACTGAAGTAGAGCTTAATATGGTTGACAAACTATACTCTTGGGGATTGATTACTGACTATGATACATATAGCCAATTAAAGCAAGGTACTATGATTGTTAGAAAAGCTGTACTTAATCCAAATGCTGTTGGAAGAGCAAAAACAGTTCTTAGTAAAATGAAAGAATTCGGTTATATATCTCAAAGTGAGTATGATCAAGCATGTATAGATGTCGCTAATGTGCAAATTCACATACCTAAAACTATGCAAACAGTAGTTTCAACAGTCGAAGATTATGTATATTATGAAGTTATAAACGCATTAAAAGATCAAGGTTATACTCAGGAAGAAGCTAATAAATTATATTATAATGGTGGTCTTCAAATTCAAACTACTATAGATTCTAGTATGCAAGCAGAACTAGAAGCACAATATAATAATAGTTCTAATTTCCCAGCAAACTCAATTACAGATTCAAACGGTATAACACAACCACAATCTGCTATGGTTATAATTGATTATCATAATGGACAAATTAAATCACTAATCGGTGGTAGAAATATAAAAGGTAAGAGAACTTTAAACAGGGCTACTAACCCAGTTCAACCAGGTTCTACAATAAAACCTCTTTCTATATATACTGCGGCAATTGATACTTTACAAATGACTCAATCAACAGTATTTAGCGATGCAAGAGGCGGATATAAATTTAAAAAGAATCAAATATGGAATCCATCTACAACTACTGCAGGTGCTGGAAATATGAGTTTACGTCTAGGTCTTGCAAAATCATCTAATACAGTTGCAGTAAAAACTGCTGAAAACTTAGGTGATACTTATGAAGATTCTATAGATGTAATGATGGATTATCTTAAAAACTTCGGAATAACAACTGTTGTAGATAGTAAAACTAATAGTTCTAGTACAACAGATAGAACATTCCCATCTTTAGCATTAGGTGGTATGGCTTATGGTATTTCTCCTCTTGAAATGTCAGCAGCTTATGGTGCTTTAGCTAATGGCGGTGTTTATATAGAACCTACTGTATTTACTACAGTTAGTACTTATAACGGAGAATTGATCGTAAAATCTTCTCCAGAAGAACACAGAGTTGTCGATGAAGAAGTTGCTTACGTTATGACAGATATGCTTAAAGCTGTTGTAAAAGAAGGTACTGGTACAGAAGCTTCTATAGGTGAAATGCCTGTGGCTGGTAAAACTGGTACTACTAATAAAAAATATGCTGTATGGTTCGTTGGATATACTCCATATTACGTATGCTCTACTTATATCGGAGATGATGTTGGTAGAAAAGACGCTGATGAAAACAGTATAGCTCTTCGTCCAGTAGAAGAATCAAGTTCAGCAGCAGCAAAATTATGGGCAAGTGTTATGAAGCCTATACATGAAAATTTAGAAGTAATAGATTTTGAAAAACCATCAGGAATAACATTCTATAAAATAAACTTAAATGATGGTGGAATTTCTAACTCTGGTTCAAATGCTGCATTCGTAAACGGAACTTCACCAACTAGAACAAGTACTCATCGTTCTACTGTTCCAAATAACAATGCAACAACAGACGAAGATACTAATGATTCACCAAGTGCTGGTGACGGAGGAAATCCTCCTGACAACAACGGTGGAAATGGTGGTACTACTACTCCTGATAATGGTGGTAACACTACACCTGACAACGGAGGTACAACTCCTGATAATGGCGGTAATACTACTCCTGATAATGGTGATAATGCCACAGAATAATCTAAGACTTTTAGATTAGAACAGTAAAATACTATATCATAAAATATTTAAAATATAGAGATTTTCAAAACATATACTAATTATATTTATCAATAGATATAAATATAATTAGTATATAATTAAAAATAAAATAAAATGCCATGGAAAATATCATTCCATGGCATTTTTTATTATAGACTTAGTATATTAATCCTGTTTACATACTCAATGATGCAAATAATTTTGATAATTAAATCAAGGTTTTGCCTTTGGTGTAAAAATTACAGCCATTACATATCCAAAAAATATCGCTGATGCTATTCCTCCTGCTGCAGCTATTGTTCCTCCAGTCAATATACCTAAAAATCCATCTTTCTTAATACCTTCTATAACTCCATTTGCTAATAAATATCCAAAACCTATGATAGGAACCATCGCTCCCTCCGCAGCAAAATCTACTATTTTATCATAGATACCTAAAAATGTAAGCGCCGCTCCAGTAGTAACATATGTCACCATAACATAAGGTGTTTGCATTTTAAAATAATCCATTAAAATTTGAGCTATTAGGCATATCGTTCCACCGACTAAAAATACTTTTACATACTCTAGAATCATATTTTTCACATCCTCTAATTTTTATAAATCTAAAATCTATTCACTTTCTATTATTACTGCATGTGCAATACATGGAATAGTTTGTTTTTGAAGTGTACTTGTTGGTGATAATAATGCACCCGTCGAAACTAACATTACTTTTTTAAATTCTTTATTTACTAATTTAGGATATATGTATGATGCAAATACAGTTCCCGAACATCCACATCCACTTCCTCCACAGTGAACGTCTTGTTCTTCTAAATCAAAAATTTCAAGCCCACAATCTGTATAAACATCGAATATATCTACACCTTTTTGTCTTAATAAATCACAGGTTATTTTTTTACCTAATGTTCCTAAGTCACCTGTCGCAATTAAATCAAATGATTTTGGATCATCTTTTGTATCTTCAAAATATGAGTAAATTGTGTCGACAGCTGCTGGAGCCATAGCCGCTCCCATATTATTTCCGTCATCGATTCCTTTATCTACTACTTTTCCTATTGTTATATATTTTACTTTTGGTCCTTCTCCACTGTTTGAAATAAGGGCACTTCCCGCTCCTGTAACTGTCCATTGAGCCGTCATAGGTTTTTGATTTCCAAGTTCTAGCGGAAATCTAAACTGTCTCTCTGCTGTACAATAATGGCTAGATGTTCCGCAAAGTGCATAATCAGCGAAACCTCCATCAACTACAATGGAGCTAAGACACATTCCAAGTGCCATAGTAGAGCAAGCCCCATATATACCGCAAAATGGGATTTGTAATTCTCTAGCTGCAAATGATGCTGGGAATATTTGATTAATTAAATCTCCACCAAATAAAAAGTGAATATCACTTAACTGCTTTTCTGCTTTTTGTACTGCTGTTTCTAATGCCGTTTGAATCATTTTACTTTCAGCTAGTTCCCATGTTTTTTCTCCATATAAATCATCTTGTAATATAACATCAAACTTATCTTTTAGAGGTCCTTTGCCTTCTTTTGGTCCAACTATAGATGCTGTAGAAATAATAGTTGGACTATTTTCCATTTTCATAGTTCTATTACCTATTCGCTTATTTCTCATTAAATTTACTCCTTACTTAAATATTATTTGTATTATGTAGTAAATAAATCCAAATAAAATAGATGAACCTATACCATATACTAAAACTGGCCCTGCAATTTTGAATAAATTAGCCCCAACCCCCATCACATATCCTTCTCTTTTAAATTCCATAGCTGGTGATACTATAGAGTTTGCAAATCCTGTGATGGGTATTATAGAACCTGCTCCTGCTCTTCTTCCAATCAAATCATAAACTCCTATTCCTGTTAAGAATGAACCTATAAAAATCAATGTTATCGAAGTCCATGTAGCTGCTGTTTTTTTGTCTAATCCGGCTAAATGCATATACGAATCATTTATCGCTTGACCTATAATACATATGATTCCTCCTACTATAAATGCCATGATATAGTTTTTGATGTAGGTTGGTTTTGGACTTATCTCATCTACATAATCTTTATAGTTTTGGTCATTATTTTGTGTATTGTTTTGATTTGGCATACAATCAATCCTTTCCTAACCATATATAGTTAATTTATATATTATTGTTTGAAAAAAAATAAAAAAAATGCATATAACTGAAATTATATTTTCTAAAATGATGTATTAATGTATAAAGATAATAAGTTTGAAATTATAAATTTTCCACAAAGCAAATAATCTATAATTTCCTTAGAATAAAAAAAATCCTACATAGTAATGTAGGATTTTAATTTGTGTAAAACCTTTTTTTCTATTCTAGATACTTGTACTTGGGAGATATCTAGTATTTGTCCTATTTCACTTTGAGTTTTATCCTCAAAGTATCTAAGCATGATAATTTGTCTTTCTCTTTTTTCTAATTTTCCTAGTACTTCCTTCAAAAGAATATTATCTACCACCTTATCTTCTTCATTATCTCCTTTTCGAGATATTTTATCGATAAGGCATATAGGAGAACCTTCTTCTTCATGTATAACTCCTTGTAGATATTCAACAGAAAAATTAGATTCTATTGCCATTACTACATCTTCTTTTTCTACCCCTAATTCTTCTGTTATTTCTTCTATTGTTGGGTCGCGTCCAAGTTTTTTGCTTAGAGCTTCACCCTGCATCTTAACTTTGATGGCGAGTTGTTTAAGAGATCTTGATACTTTTACCATACCATCATCTCTTAAATATCTTTTTATTTCTCCTAATATCATAGGAACAGCATATGTAGAAAATTTTACATTATAGCTAGGGTCAAATTTATATATAGCCTTAATCAAGCCTATAGACCCTAATTGAAACAAGTCATCTCTTTCATAACCAATGTTTGAAAATTTACCGATGACACTTCTGACTAACCCGAGGTTGCTAGATATCAACACTTCCTTAGCTTCTTCATCCCCTTCTTGAACTCTTTGTATAAGCTCTAAAGTTTCTTCATGACTAAGCAAATGCTTTTTTTCTTCTTTTTTGGCAGTTATCCCCATAATCAAACCTCTATTCTATGTTAGAATTTATTTAGGTATTTCTATTGTTTTAGTCATTATAACTTTTGTCCCTTCTCCTACAATTGATGCCACTTGCATATCATCCATAAAACTTTCCATAAATGAAAATCCCATTCCAGAACGCTCTAATTCCGGCTTTGATGTAAACATTGGTTGTCTAGCTTCTTCTATATCTGCTATGCCTTTTCCATAATCCTCGATAACGATTTTTATAGTGTTTTCAATTAATTCACATCTCATATGTACAAATTTGGTTTCGTCTTCTTCATATCCATGAATAATTGCATTTGTTACTGCTTCCGATACAGCTGTTTTTATGTCGGATAGTTCATCTATAGTTGGATCTAATTTAGCTGCAAAAGATGCAACTATTACTCTTGCAAGGCTTTCATTTTCTGATTTTGCGGAAAATTTTACTTCCATAATGTTCATAATATAGTTCCCCCTTATTAAGAATTTATCGCATCTTCATATGATTTGTATACATTGATTATTTTGCCCATTCCCGATAAATTAAAAACTTTTTCCACTCTTGGATTCATATTTATTACAGATACATTTCCATGCGCATTTGCTATTTTTTTATATCTGCCTATGATAACACCTATTCCTGAAGAATCCATAAATTTTATATTTTGAAAGTCGAATATAATGTTTTTTATATTCTTTCTCATTATAATATCATCTACATTTTCTTTTATATAAGTTGCTACATGATGATCTAGTTCTGTTGTTGTAAACTGAACTAGTAATGTTTTATCTTCTAAATAACATTTAATCATCTCGCATCCCTCCCATTGAAGTTTACTGATAATCAATTCTATTTTGTATAAAACGATTCCTTCAAAGAAATAACACTAGTTTTGTTTATTTATGTCTATGATAGTTATATTATAAAACTAAAGAAATACTCAGTATCAGTATGTCCTTATTTGGTATTTATATACATAAAATACAAAAAGTGCCTGTATAAATTTACAGGCACTGTATCTTGTCACTTAGTTACTTAATCACTATAATGAATTATTTGCTTCCATATCTAGCTATTGGTATTGGTATGAATTATTTTATAGTCAATTTACCCTATCTAAATTCGCAGTGACTACTTCTGCTACTATATTTATATTAAAATTAAAATCCCACACTAAATCTCTATTTTTAGCATTAAGCCATTATTTCAGAAGGTTTAGCTATTTTTACAATTATATTCTTCCAAACTAATTGGATAAGTATAGTTTGTATTGGTATCATTATTGCTGCTTTAAAAATACGAGTTGGCAACAATGCAAAGAATCCTTTACCCATTAATATGTGAAGCCATACTGTATCTAAACATAAATTCATTCCTAAACAAACTAAACAAGTTGCTAGTATTATTCTACCCCAAGTTTTTGGATGTTTATATAATACTACACCATAAATTACACCTGTTAAAAATGCTGTAAGTGTAAAACCTGGGAAATAAGATCCACTTGGGAATATCATCATTCCTAAAATATCACCTATTGCATATGCTATACCAGCACTTATAGGACCATACATCATCGCTATTATAGCAACTGGTAAAAATCCAAAACCTATTCTCAAGATTCCTGTATATATTGAGCAGAATCTTGTTAAAATAACCTCTAACGCTATTAATAAACTAATTTCAACTAACTTTTTTACATTACTATTTTTCATAAATTTCCTCCTATTTTAGCTAGGATATATAAATAATTGATTTATATATCTTAAAGGAGCAAAAAATATAAAAATTATATATATTTCTATAATATATTTTTTAATTTATATATTTATTTAATCCATTATGTCTAAATAACCTATTTCTGTCGTGTAAAATTGCATAAAAAACAACCTTACAATAAGATAAATATATTTTTGCAACATATCACCAAACTCATGCTGTAATAGAATTGCATTTTTAAATATAAGTGCCTTTGTAAGGATTTGATTTTTTTGATTCACTTTGTATGTTAAATCTGAAGTGCCATTTTAGTCACATCGATTGTTTTAATATAATTATGATAATATGTTAAATAACTAGCTTCTTAACTTGAAACTAAATCTTTATCTCAATTTAAGTATAGCAGAAAATTAACAATATTTTACAGTTAAA
This sequence comes from Clostridium sp. 2218st1_F5_2218SCRN_220325, assembly GCF_039062665.1. Classification (NCBI taxonomy): domain Bacteria; kingdom Bacillati; phylum Bacillota; class Clostridia; order Eubacteriales; family Clostridiaceae; genus Clostridium; species Clostridium sp. 2218st1_F5_2218SCRN_220325. The sequence continues at coordinate 176,058 of NZ_JBCLNH010000002.1, forward strand.
ACCTCATTTTCAAGTTATAAAGTTTAAATTCATAATTTTTTAAATGAAAATCCAGTATCACCTTTTTTTATCAAATAGATGTATACAAAATATAAAAACCACTTAATTTCTAATTGATTACAAAATAACAATCTTTATATTAAGTGGTCTTATATTTAATTTTATTTAAAATCTATTTATTTTTTTTATTAGCTTTTTCTATATTAATTTTGTTACCTTTGATTTTAACATTTTTTAATTTTTCTAAAACTTTTTTAGCATTTGCTTTTGGAACTTCAACAAATGTATATTTGTCATATATATCTATTGTTCCAACTAATTTTCCAGGTATTCCAGCTTCTCCAGCTATAGCTCCAACTATATCTTTAGCTTGAACTCTTTGTTTTCTACCTACGTTTATGAATAATCTAACCATTCCGTGCTCAGCACCAGTTGAACCTTTTTTAGATTTTTTAGATTTTCTAGCTTCTTTTCTAGATGGTTCTTCGATTATTTCTTCTTTTAATTCTTCTCCCATAGATAACTTAACTAATGCAGCAGCTACTTCTAAAGTTGATAATTCTTCTTCTGCACATAAAGATTCTACCCAGCTTATTTGTTTTGCTAAGCTACTATCTTTAACAGTTTCTTTAACTTGTTTGAAGAATGCAGCAACTTTCTTTTCTTCAACATCTGCTATAGTAGGTATACCATGTTTAACTAATTTACATTTAGTATATCTTTCTATATCTCTCATTTTTCTCATTTCTTTTCCATATACGAAACTGAAAGATACACCTTCTCTACCAGCACGACCAGTTCTACCTATTCTGTGAACATAGTATTCTTCGTCTTGTGGTAAATCGTAGTTAAATACCATATCTACGTCATCTACATCTATACCTCTAGCAGCAACATCTGTAGCAACTAGTATGTCTATAGTACCTTGTCTAAACTTGTCCATTACGATATCTCTTTGAGTTTGTTTAAGATCTCCATGTAGTGCATCTGCAAAGTATCCTCTAGCTTGAAGTTCACTAACTAATTCGTCAGAACCTCTCTTAGTATTACAGAATACAACTGATAATTTTGGATTATATACATCTATTAATCTACATAATACTTCTAATTTGTTCGCTCTTCTTGTTTCAATGTAGAATTGTTTTATGTTTGGAACTGTAAGTTCTTTTCTAACTACTTTTATCATTTCCGGTTCATGTTGATATAATTTAGTTAACTCTAAAATTTCTTTTGGCATAGTAGCTGAGAAGAAAGTAGTTTGTCTTTCTATTGGAGTTTGGTTTAATATTAACTCTATATCTTCTCTGAATCCCATGTCTAACATTTCATCAGCTTCATCAAGCACTACCATTTTTACATCATCTAATTTTAAAGTTTTTCTGTTTATATGATCTATTACACGTCCTGGAGTTCCTATTACAACTTGTACTCCACTCTTTAATGCTTTTATTTGTCTATCTATTGGTTGACCACCGTAAACTGGTAATGTTTTAATTCCGCTCTTAAACTTACCAAGCTTTCTTATTTCCTTAGAAACTTGTATCGCTAATTCTCTTGTAGGACATAATACGATTGCTTGTAAATGTTTGTTATTTGGGTCTACTTTTTCAAGTATAGGTATACTGAATGCTGCAGTTTTTCCTGTACCTGTTTGAGCTTGCCCTATAACGTCTTTTCCTGATAAAATAACAGGTATTGACTGAGCTTGTATTGGTGATGGCTCTTCAAATCCTATTTCCGCAATTGATCTTTTTATCTCATCACTAATTGGTAAATCTTCAAATTTTGTTATATTCATATTAATTGTTTATTTCCTTTCCGTTTTCATAATTCCTAACCTATCCCATTATATATTTAAATCATTTATTATGCAAACTTATTTTTTCCGAAAGCAAAACAATTTATACTGATGTGAAATCAACGCTTGTATAGATTAATAACTTCTCAAAGACTTTATCAATCTTTTAACAAATTTGAATAGATAAAAAATCAAAATAATTAAAAGTAAACCCCTTAAAATAATCGCTATCGTCTTAAAAACTAACATCCCAATTATGCCTATAATGACCATCAAGCTACCGTATCTACTATTCATTTTTGCAAATTCTTGTGAATAAAATAACTCATATAAAAAGCTATTTTTTATTTTTATAAAAAAATTATTTTTTTTAGTTTTGTTTAGAGCAAGTTCATTGCCATTATACCTACTCCTATCCCAAATCATTTTATATTGAATTTTGCTAAATAAAATCATACTTGCACCAATTATCGCTATGTAAAAAAATAAATCCATAATAATCCCCCTTATTCTAAATTTTTTATTACTATTTATATAAGTATTGTTATGTTTTTATAAAAATAAAAATATAACTAGTTAAAATCTAGTTATATTTTAAAATAAGTATTAAATCATATATGTATAATAAAGAACAGCTAAATAAGTTATGTACGTTGCCAACATTAATAATCCCTGAAGTCTATATAATTTATGCTTTATAATAGTAGGAATTATTAAAATTAAAACTAAAATTATCATAAAAGGATAATCCACTCTGATATTTTGTGAAAGTATAGGTATTGAATTTGGTATAGATGAAATAGCAATTACGGACACAATATTTAAAATATTAGCCCCTAGGATATTCCCAACACATATCTCATGATGTTTCTTTCTAACCGCTGTAATAGATGAGACTAATTCTGGTAATGAAGTCCCTAAGGCAATAACAGTTAAGCTTATTATTCCTTGAGGTATTCCGATAAAACTCGCTATCTCTACTCCATTATCAACTAATAATCTGGAACCAACTATCATCATAATTAGCCCAGAAAAAAATGATAATGCAATCTTTCCACCAGACATATCACTTTGCTGTGTCATACAATAATAAAGATAATTTTTACTTGTATCATTTAATATTCCCTTATAATTTGTATACATATACAATGCTAAAAGCATTAATAATATACAACCATCGCCTTTAGTAATAGATCCATCTAATCCTAAAACAATTAAAGTTATAATAGATAATAATAATATAGTAGATTTGGATGCAAACATCTTTCTATCTGCTTTAAATGGACTTACAAACACAACCATACCTAAAATTAGCCCAGTATTGCATATTATAGAACCGACTGCATTTCCTAAACTCATTGTTGTATGGTTGTCTATAGATGCAAACAAAGATACTGTAAGTTCTGGCAATGTAGTCGCAAAACTTACTATGGTAGCTCCCAAAATTAATTCTGATATATTAGTCTTCCTACCAATTTCTACAGTAGCATTTATAAAAAAGTCAGCACCCTTAGATATCAACACAAAACCTATTAAAAATAAAATAACTACTATTACCATTGTCATCCCTCCTATATATAATAAATATTCACTTTTGTGAAAAAAATGTATAAGTAATCATGTATTATAACTTTTTATCAAAATTTAAAAGCTAGTATTTGCAAGGCCAAAGGGGTATATTTTTAAATTTTCTAAATTTATTTTCAGATTTTTGTTTAAACTCTATTTAGGCGGGTAAATATAAAAATATAACAAAGGACAACAGATTTTTAATAATTTTATTTTAAAAATCTTGTATACAATATACTTGATATATGATATTATAAACGTATAAAAACGAAATATATCTAGCTAGATTTTTTAATATTTTTTATAGGAATATAAATTCCTACAAGTTACAAAATAAATAATAATTAAAATAGTATCCAAACTATATAAGACATTTAGGAGGAAGCTTACATGAATAACGCATGGCAAGGATTCAAACAAGGTAGATGGACAAAAGAAATAGATGTTAGAGGATTTATCCAAGCTAACTACACTCCATATGAAGGAGATAGTTCTTTCTTAGCTGGAGCAACTGAAAATACTACAAAACTTTGGGATGAAGTTTTAGAATTATTCAAAAAAGAAAGAGAAAATGGTGGAACATTAGACGTTGATACAAAAACTGTATCTGCTATAGACGCTTATGCTCCTGGTTATATAGATAAAGATTTAGAAACAATAGTAGGTTTACAAACTGATGCACCTTTAAAAAGAGCTATAATGCCTGAAGGTGGTATAAGAATGGTTGAAACTTCTTGTAAAGCTTACGGATTCGAATGTGATCCACAAGTAAGTGAAATATTCACTAAATACAGAAAAACTCACAACCAAGGTGTTTTCGATGCTTATACAACAGAAATGAGAGCTGCTAGAAAATCTGGTATAATAACTGGTTTACCAGATGCTTACGGTAGAGGTAGAATAATAGGTGACTACAGAAGAGTTGCTTTATACGGTGTTGATAGATTAATAGAAGATAAAATGCAACAAAAGCTTTCTTTAGAAGTTTCTTGCATGGACGAAGATGTAATAAGATTAAGAGAAGAATTATCTGATCAAATAAAAGCTTTAGAAGCTTTAAAAAGAATGGGTGAAAGCTACGGATTTGATATATCAAAACCAGCTACTAACTCAAGAGAAGCTGTACAATGGTTATACTTCGCTTACTTAGCAGCTATAAAAGATCAAAATGGTGCTGCAATGAGTATCGGTAGAACTTCTACTTTCTTAGATATATACTTCGAAAGAGATTTAAAAGCTGGATTAATAACTGAAGAAGAAGTTCAAGAATTAATGGACCACTTCGTTATGAAATTAAGAATGGTTAAATTCTTAAGAACTCCAGATTACAATGATTTATTCTCAGGTGACCCAACTTGGGTAACAGAATCAATAGGTGGACAAGGTATAGATGGTAGAACATTAGTAACTAAAAACTCATTCAGGGTTTTAAATACTCTTTACACTCTTGGACCATCACCAGAACCAAACTTAACAGTACTTTGGTCTAACCACTTCCCACAAGGATTCAAAGATTTCTGTTCTCAAGTATCAATAGATACAAGTTCAGTTCAATATGAAAACGACGACTTAATGAGACCATACTGGGGAGATGACTACGGAATAGCTTGTTGTGTATCTGCAATGAAAATAGGTAAACAAATGCAATTCTTCGGAGCTAGAGTTAACTTAGCTAAAACATTATTATACGCTATAAACGGTGGGGTTGATGAAAAATCAGGTGCTCAAGTAGGACCAAGATTCGAACCAATAACTTCTGAATACTTAGATTACGATGAAGTAATGGCTAGATTCGAACCATTCACTGATTGGTTAGCTAACTTATATGTAAATACATTAAACATAATCCACTACATGCATGATAAATATTCATATGAAGCTTTAGAAATGGCTTTACATGATAGAGATGTATTTAGAACTATGGCTTGTGGTATAGCTGGTCTTTCAGTTTGTGCTGACTCTTTATCAGCTATAAAATACGCTAAAGTTAAAGCTATAAGAAATGAAGAAGGCGTAGCAGTTGACTTCGAAATAGAAGGAGACTATCCAAAATACGGAAACAACGATGATAGAGCTGATGAAATAGCTTGCTACTTAGTTGAGTCTATGATGAACAAAATAAGAAAAAATAAAACTTATAGAAATTCTTATCATACTCAATCAGTTCTTACTATAACTTCAAACGTTGTTTACGGTAAGAAAACTGGTAACACTCCAGACGGAAGAAGAGCTGGACAACCATTTGCTCCAGGTGCTAACCCAATGCACGGAAGAGATAACAGTGGTGCATTAGCTTCATTATCATCAGTAGCTAAATTACCATACAAACATTCACAAGATGGTATATCAAATACTTTCTCTATAGTACCAGGTGCTCTTGGAAAAACTAAAGAAGAAAGAATTACAAACTTATCATCAATGATGGACGGATACTTCGGACAAAACGCTCATCACTTAAACGTAAACGTGTTCGATAGATCAACTTTAGAAGATGCAATGGAACATCCAGAAAAATATCCTCAATTAACTATAAGAGTTTCAGGATATGCAGTTAACTTCATAAAATTAACTAAAGAACAACAATTAGATGTTATAAACAGAACTTTCCATGGTAAAATGGCTTAATATTTAATTAAAATATAATTAAAATTAAATTACAATAACAACAAAGCCCCAAAGAACTGTAAAGTTCTCTGGGGCTTTGTCTTATATAAATTATTTTTTTAGTAGACATTTCTAAATTATTGATTTATAATAATCTCATAATACTACTTAATGTATACAATATTCCAATAGATTTTAGAAATTCTACTTAATTATTATTTCTTACACAGAATAATAAATATCACTTTAGAAAATTATATTTACAGATATAATAATCTAATTCTATATGGAGGCTTGAATATGTTAAAAGGAAGGGTTCACTCAATTGAAACATTTGGAACAGTTGATGGTCCAGGTATAAGATATATAATATTTTTCCAAGGTTGTCCACTAAGATGTAAATACTGTCATAACAGAGACACTTGGAAACCAAATTGCGGAAAGGAATACACTTCTGATGAACTAGTACAAGATATAGTAAAATATCAATCATACATGCAGTTCTCTGGTGGTGGTGTAACAGCATCAGGTGGAGAAGCTACTCTACAAGCTGATTTCGTTGCAGAACTATTCGCAAAATGTAAAGAATTAGGCATACATACATGTCTTGATACAGCAGGATTTGTCGATATCGAAAAAGTTGATAAATTATTAGACTACACTGACCTTGTTTTATTAGATATAAAACATATAGACAATGAAAAATGCAAAAAACTAACAGGTGTTGGTAATGAAAAAGCACTTAAATTAGCAAAACATTTAGATGAAAGAAATATCCCTGTTTGGATTAGACAAGTTCTTATCCCAGGTATAACAGATGATCAAGCCGATTTAGAAAAATTAGGACAATTCATCTCTACTCTAAATAATGTTGACCGTGTTGAATTTTTACCATATCACGGTATGGGAATTCACAAATGGGAGAACATGGGATTTGAATACGAACTTAAAGACGTACAAGAACCTACTGCTGAAGAAGTTAAACGTGCTAGTGATATTGTTGAATCATTCGGTGTAGAAGTTCATAATAATAAAGTTGCTAAATAGTATCCATCTTGGATATTATTATAGATAAGTCAATGCATTATTTTATTAATGTATACTTTAAAAGCATATAAAGATTCTATGATTTATCAAATTAATATAATTTTTATATGTAATTAAAATGCCCTTATATATTTTTAAAGTTATTAAACTTTATAATTTTTTTATACTTTGGAAGTCTGAATAAGACTTCTTTTTATTTTACAAAAAATAAGACATTAAAAAGTGCATCTTTAGATACTATCTGTATCTCAGATGCACTTTTTTATTATTAATACCCTATTTAAATTATATAATGTAGTTTTCTGAAGTCTCTAAAAGCATAAATCGTGATAAAAATTGTTTTGTTCTATCTTCTTTTGGTCTTGTAAATATTTCTTTTGGAGTCCCCTGCTCTACTATAACTCCCTTATCCATAAATACAACTCTATCTGCTACATCTCTAGCAAATGCCATTTCATGCGTTACTACTATCATTTTATGGACGATAACAAGACCTTCCATCATATTTTCTATAAGGGTTTTATGGCTGAATAAGTTATAATTTTGAAATACCATTGCTGTCTTTCTTCTTAAATCTATTATCTTCTTTTTTTGATTTTTTCCGATATCTTGGCAATCTACTATATGACCACCGATATCAATAATCCCTTTGTCTGCAGTCTCTAAAAAGTTTAAACATCTTAAAAATGTTGTTTTGCCAGAACCACTAGGCCCTAAAATTGCAACAACTTCACCCTTTTTTATCTCCATATCGATTCCCTTTAATACCTCAACATCTTCAAACGATTTGTGTAAATTTTTTATACTTACTACAGTAGTTTTATCCATATTAATTAACAAATATAAAATTAAACCTTGATTATAATAAATAAAATTCAATAAGTAAAATTTAATTTTATATCCCCTTTCTTATTTATTATTTATTTCATTTACTGCCCTCTCCACTCTATCTAACGCTTCTGTCAAAGTTCTTCTTGTGCAGGCAAAATTGGCTCTTAAATATCCATCTTTACCGAAGTCTTTTCCATTTGAAAAATTAACACCTGCTCTCTCTCTGAAAAATTCCCATGGATTTTCTAAATTAAGCTCAGTCGGGTCTATCCACGCAAGATAAGTCCCTTGGTTATGATTAATAGATAAACCATCTATATTAGATATTCTATATTCTAAATAATCTCTATTGTCTTTTAGATAGTCTAGTAGTTCCTCTCTCCAATCATCACATTCAGTATATGCCGCTTTTATCGCCTTTATTGTCAGTGCATTTGGTGTTGCGAACAATCCATTTGCTAATTTTCTGTATTTCTCTCTTATTTCATCATTTGGAATTATTGAAAATGCAAAAGGTATTGCTGCTATATTGTATGTCTTTCCTGCACTTGTAAAAGTAATACTTCTCTTCATTTATAACTGATAAAAATATCGGTAATCCATAATAAGATAAAAATAATTGCACTAAAAGTGGTGTCCCTCTCATAAATGAAACATATAATGCACAGATTTGTCTTAATACAGGAACTTTTTTTATCTTTATAATAGCTAATACAAATCCTAATAAAAGACCTCCAACCATTGCCACAGCTGTCATCAATAATGTAACTGGCAAGGCCTCAACTAATTTAGGAATAAATTCTAATATATATTTTGGATCAAATACACTCTTCATAACTTCATCCCTCTTTTATTTTTATATTCCTTGAGTATAATCTTTTTTTGTATATTTTAAGCAAAGTTTTGATAATGTTCCATCGTCTCTCATTTCTTTTAATACAGTATCAAATCTTTCTTTTAATTTTGTATCATCTTTTCTAAATAAAAAATATGCTCTTGAATCTTGGATTTCATCTGAATTTTCTATAGGTACTACATCCGCATCTATACCTAATTGTTTTTCGACTTGTTCTACATATGACTCATTACAGATATAAGCTGGATATCTCCCTGCTGTTACATTGTGTATAAATGTTGCAGTATCTGCTTCTGCATATGCTAATTTTATTGGATTGTCGCTGTGTTTTTCGTTATAATCTTCTAAATACATAGCAACTGCTGTTCCTGATATGGCTTGGATTTCCTTCCCTTGTAAATCTTCAAGCGATTTTATACTTTTATCGCCTTTTGGTACTACTATTACAGTTGGACTTTTAAAATAACTTATATCAGAGAATATTTATCCCCCCATATTTAATTAATTATTTTTATTCTCCCCTATTTCCTACTATATTAGTATGATTAATATGTTTTAAATAGTAGTATACTTTACCAATATATGTCAATATTTTTATTATACTTTTTAAAATACTTTATTTAATAAAGACAAATTCACCTCATTCATAGAGCCAATGACTTCGTCCGCTTCTTAAGATAATACGCTTGAAATTAAAAAAAGCAATATATAAAGATCTGTATATCTTTATATATTGCTATCTTTTATTATATTAAATTTATAAGAATACTTTTACCTATAACTACTCCAATTAAACTAAGTATAACATTTAAAATTATATTTACCATTGCACTTATATAACTTCCATCAGAGAAAAGACCTACTGTCTCATAACTAAATGTAGAAAAAGTAGTAAGCCCTCCCATAAGTCCTGTAGTTAAGAATAATTTCATTTGTGGCGAAATCACATTAGTTTTTGAATTTAATTCTAAAATAAATCCTATAAGTAATCCGCCTAAAATATTTACAAATAATGTTCCTATAGGTATTCGTCCAGTAAAAAACTTAGATGCCTGCATTGATATAAGATATCTTGATATAGCACCTATAAATCCACCCAAACCAACACACAAAATCTCCATAATTGCTAAATACTCTCCCTAGAATTCTATAATTTCAACTTCCATTTTTTCTATAGCATCAGCTATTAAACCTTCTACATCTAAAGATGCTTCGTCAGCTTCTATTCTGTCTAATTTAGGTTTTGTAACTGGTCTTTTTGGAGCAAATACTGAACAACAATCTTCTTCTGGTATTATTGATGTTTCAAATGTTCCTATAGTTTTAGCTACATCGATTATTTCAGTTTTATCCATTGCGATTAATGGTCTGAAAACTGGCATACTTACAGATGCATTTGTACAAGTAAGACCTTGTATTGTTTGTGATGCAACTTGTCCTATACTTTCACCAGTAACTAATGCGTCACATCTTCTTAATTTACCTACTTCTTCAGCTATTCTCATCATAAAACGTCTAGATATTATAGTCATAGCTTCTTCTTTACAGTTTGCACCAACAGCTTTTTGTATTTCTAGTAAGTTAACTTTATGAAGTCTAACTTTTCCACAGTATTTAGCTAATATTCTTGCTAAATCTCTTACTTTTTCCATTGATTTTTCACTTGTGAAAGGATATGTGTGGAAGTGTATACATTCAACTTCTACCCCTCTTTTTGCAACCATCCATGATGCAACAGGAGAGTCTATACCACCAGATAATAAAGACATAGCTTTACCATTAGTTCCTATTGGAAGACCACCATAACCAGGCACAGTATCACTATAAGCTACTACATTGTGCTCTCTAAGTTCACATTTTATTTTTGTTTCTGGATTTCTTAATTCAACTGGTATTTTTCCTTCAGTTTTGCTTAATAAGTATCCACCTATATCTATACTCATTTCTTGAGATGTCATTCTGAATGACTTATCTCCTCTTCTACTTTCAACTTTGAAGTTTTTGCATCCTTGTTCTATTTTTTCTTCTAAAACTTTTAATGCAGTCTCTTGTAATAATTGATAAGCTTCTTCGATATCGTCTGATTTTCTGTCTAATTTTATAACTGGACATACTCCAACTATACCGAATACTTTTTTAACTTCTTCCATTACTTCTTCATAGTCGTAGTCACCAAGTTCAACATAAACTCTTCCGTATTCTTTGTATACATCGAATTTACCTAATGGTTTTAACATATTTTTTATGTTTTTTATTAATTTATTTTCGAATATATATCTGTTTTTTCCTTTGATTCCTATTTCTCCGTATTTTACAATTAACGCGTTATACACTTTCTCACGTTGCCAAAATTATTATCCTGGCATACTCCTTTCTTTTAATTATCTTCCTCTTTATTTTTACTCTATTTCTAGATTTTATTTATATACTATCTTCTTCTTCCTATTATCATTCTTAAATCTGATACAGATTCTTTTAAAACTTTAATAGTTTCTAGTATTTCTTCTTTTGTATTTAAATCGCTTAAACTAAATCTTATAGCTCCTTCAATTTCTTCTGGAGTTAAACCTATAGCATTTAGTACATGACTTCCCTTTTTCTTAGAAGAACATGCAGACCCTGTAGATACATAGATTTCTTTTTGTTCTAAATAATGAAGAAGAACTTCTCCTCTAACTCCTCTAAATGAAACATTTAAAACATGACAGACACCATCTTCAGGTGTATTTATTTTAACATCATCTATATTAGCTAATATTTCTTCTTTTAAAAGATCTCTAAGTTCTCTTATTTTGTCTATAGTCCCTTCTAAATCTTTGTTTATAACTTTAACAGCTTCACCAATTCCGTATATTCCTGGTACATTTTCAGTTCCTGATCTTATTCCGATTTCTTGTCCTCCACCAGTAAGAAGTGGTTTTATTCTGTTGTTTTCTTTTACATACATAAATCCAATTCCCTTAGGACCATGTAATTTATGACCACTGACACTCATAAAATCTATATTATATCTTGATGGTCTAAACTTAATTTTTGCATAAGATTGTACCGCATCTACATGTAAATATATTTTTTCGTCTAAAGATTTTAAGTATTTTCCGATTTCTTCTATAGGTTGTATAGTTCCGATTTCATTATTAACATGCATTATAGATACTAATATAGTTTCTTTTTTAATTGCATTTTTTAAATCTTCTATAGATATTTTTCCATCTTTATCAACTGGTAAATATGTTACTTCAAATCCTTCTGATTCTAAATCTTTAAGAGTATCTAAAACTGAAGGATGCTCTATTACTGTTGATATTATGTGGTTTTTAGTCTTTTTATTTAATCTTGCCACACTTCTTATGATGGTATTGTTACATTCAGTACCACCTGATGTGAAATATATTTCATTTTCTTTAGCACCTAAACTTCTCGCTATGTTTCTTCTTATTTCTTTTATTTCTCTTTCAACTTCTATACCTTTTTTGTGTATAGATGAAGGATTTCCATATTGAGTAGTAAGAGCTAGAACCATTTTATCGACAACTTCTTGATATGGTTTTGTTGTTGCACTATTATCTAAATAAATTTCCATATTACTACACCGTCCTTTTTATCAAATATTTATATAAATTTATACAATAATTCGTTTATATTCGAGCTTTTAGATAAAAAATCTAATCTATCTGAATGACTTATATATTATACCATTAAAGCCTTTAATTTTTAAGGTTTTAGGATTAAAAATATTATCTTTTGACTGTAAATAAATTCACTTAAATTTATTCCCTAGCATTTCTGTATAGTTTTTTCCAATCAATTAATTTCTGTGTTATGATTTTATTTTTTTCTTAATATTTTATATTTTAATAATAAATAATTATCAAAGTATTGGTAATACTATATAAAATTACGATTTTTCTAATTGCCAAAAAATACCATTTGATTTTTATGTCGAATTTTGCTATTATAAATTTAAGGTTATCCCCCAGATAGCCATACTAATATTTCTATTCGAATACCCCTTTTGAGAATAGACTTTATATTATTTATTATTGTTAAATTGAAACGGAATCAGTTTGACCCCTTAAAAAAAGAGCTTCCCCTGGCTCTTTTTTTGCTATTAAAAATAGAGAAGTGTTTATCACTTCTCTATTTTTTTATGTAATATTATGATTAGAAATATAGTCTATACATTCATTCAAATCTATTCCAACTAAATTTATTTTTATTTTTTTATTATTTAAGGTATTTATTATTATCGTGTCTTTGTAGTCTTTATTTATTTCGTCTTGATTGTATAAAGGATAAATAACTTTAATTGTTATGTTGTTATTTAATAATGCTTTAATTTTAAAGCCTTTGCAATCATTTTCCTACGTGTAAACTTTATTTTTTACGGAATTTTCGCCTATTTGTTTAATTTTTTAATTAATAAGTGTCATATTTTCTAATTTTATTATGTAAAAACAAAAAAATAATTAAATTATCATCTATCGGTATAAAATCAAGCATTAATCCCAAATATAAAAGATGTACATAATTGAAAACATATTATAAAATATTAAATGTAATTATATTTGACATTCGGAGGTGCATTATGCCAATTAAGAAAAAAGTAGCTGTTGTTTTCACTGGTGGAACAATATCTATGACAATAGATCCAGAACTTGGAGCGGCTATACCTAGTTTATCTGGAGAAGAAATATTATCTTTAGCAACTAACATAAACAAAGTTGCTACAATAGAAGGTCACAATTTTGATGAAATACCAAGCCCTCACATGAGCTTTGAAAAATTAATGGAATTAAAACATTATATAAATAATCTATTAGAAAGAGAAGATATATGCGGTGTTGTTGTTACTCACGGTACGGATAGTTTAGAGGAAACTGCATATTTCTTAGATTTAGTTATAAATACTGAAAAACCTATAGTCGTTACTGGAGCTATGAGAAGTAGTTCTGAACTTGGATACGACGGATCTAGCAACTTATCTGCAGCAGTTTGTACGGCAATATCAGACTCTGCTGTTGGTAAAGGTGTTCTTGTTGCTATGAACAACGAGATCCTTCTTGCATCTGAAGTTACAAAAACAGATACACTTTCATTAAATACTTTCCAATCACCAGCTCACGGTCCTTTAGGTATAATAGACTGTAACCAACTTTTATTATTAAAAGATGCATCTAAAAAGACGTTTATAGATACTGATAAATTTGAATCAAAAGTTGCTTTATTCAAGTCAGGTCTTGATATGGGCGATGATTTAATAAAATTCGCTGCTGATAGCGGATATAAAGGTATCGTAATCGAAGGTATGGGTAGAGGAAATATACCACCAGAAATGTTTAGAGGTATTGAATACGCTAGAGAAAAAGGTGTAGAAGTAGTACTTGTTTCAAGATGTTTAACTGGTAGAGTTTATGACTCTTACGGTTACTTAGGTTCTGGACGTGACTTAAAAAATATAGGCTGTATATTCGGCGGAGATTTACCAGGTCAAAAAGCCAGAATAAAACTTATGTTAGCTTTAGGTAAAACTAATAATTCACAAGAAATAAAAGATTACTTCGAAAAAGGAGTATATTGTTAATATATAACTGACTTAGATTTTTAATAAAATCTATAACCAAAAAGAAAAGGAGGTTATTAAAATATTAATCGATTAGTATTTTAATAACCTCCTTCTGTTTATCTAAAGCAACGGAATCTTTGATTCGTTGGCGCTATGAGCGCAGCGAATTTTAAGCAACGGACGAAGTCGTTGGCGCTATGAGCGCAGCGAATTTTATAGTATTTTTGAGAAGAATTCTCTTGCTCTTTCGTGTGTTGGATGCTCGAAAACAACTTCTGGTTTGTCGTCTTCAATTATCTTTCCTCCATCTACGAATAACAGTCTATCTGATACTTCTTTTGCAAATCCCATCTCATGTGTTACTATTGCCATCGTCATACCATCTTCTGCTAATTCCTTTATAACATCTAAAACTTCTTTTACCATTTCTGGGTCAAGAGCTGATGTAGGCTCATCAAATAACATCATATCAGGTTCCATTGCTAATGCTCTAGCTATTGCTATCCTTTGTTTTTGACCACCTGATAATTGTGATGGATAAGAGTCTTTTTTATCTAATAATCCTACTCTTTCAAGTAATATCTCTGCCTTTTTGTTGGCATCTTCTCTGCTTAATTTTTTTAATCTCATTGGTGCCAAAGTAATATTGTCTAAAACAGTCATGTTAGGAAATAGATTAAAGTTTTGGAATACCATACCTATTCTTTGTCTAATTTCATCAATATTCACTTTTTTATCTGTAATATCTGTTCCTTCAAATATTATTTGCCCCTTTGTTGGAACTTCTAATAAGTTCATACATCTAAGTACTGTACTTTTTCCAGAGCCACTTGGTCCAACTATAGTTACTATTTCACCTTTTTTGATTTCTAAATCAATACCTTTTATTACTTCTAAATCTCCAAATGATTTATGCAAATTCTTTATATTTATCATTTTATCACTTTCCCTTATTAATTTGATTTAGCTAGTTTCTTTTCTAATATACCAACTAATTTTGATAATATTGTTGTTAATACAAGATATATAACTGCTGCAGCTACATATGGTTCCATTGGACTATAAACTGCTGTAACGACTATACCAGCTTTAAACATGATTTCTTGAGTTCCTATAACTGAAAGAACTGATGATTCTTTTACTAATGTTATAAATTCATTTGCTAATGCTGGTAATACGTTTTTAACAGCTTGTGGTACTATTACAAATCTCATAGTATCTGTATATCCTAAACCTAATGATCTACTAGCTTCCATTTGACCTTTATCAACTGATTGTATTCCTGATCTAAATATCTCTGCTATATACGCACTTGAATTTATAGATAATGCAAATGCACCAGCGATAAATTTAGATGATATAGGCCCTACATCTGGGAAATCTATACCTACTTGTGGTAAACCAAAATAAATAATAAAAACTTGAACAAATAAAGGTGTACCTCTTAATATTTGTACATAAGCACTAGATAAAAGCTTTAGAACTTTAAAATTTGACATTTTCATTAGACAAATCAATAAGCCAAGTACAAATCCTACTACTAAAGATACTAATGATACTAAAATTGTATATTTAGTACCCTCCATAAGTACCCCATAGTATCCATTTAATATACTAAAATCCATAATCACATCTCCTAATTTAATTGCCTATTATTCTGCTAATTTTAAAGCTTCTTCCATGTATTTATCCATATCTCCACTATCTTCTAATCTTTTTATAGTGTCATTTATAGATTTTAAGAATGAAGTATTATCAGCATTTTTACTAGATTTTTTGACTGCTGCAGCAGCAGTTTCTGCAACATCATCACCTACTGTTGTTTTACATATTGCTATATGGTCGTATTTTTTAACGTTTATTTGAGCAACTGCTTTACCAGTAACTATAACATCTATTTTACCGTTTTGAAGTTCTAACATTAAATCTGGTATTCTTTTTAATTGAGTTGCATCAGTTATTCCTAATGTATTAGTAACATAATCTGCTTGAGTTGATCCTTTTTGTACCCCTACTTTTAATTTTTTCAAATCATCTGAACTTTTTATAGAATCTTCTTTACCTTTTGCAACTATACAAACATTGCTATTTGTGTAGTATATTTCAGAGAAGTCCACACTTTTCTTTCTTTTTTCATCTGGTGTCATACCAGCTAAAACTATATCAACTTTATCAGCTTGTAATGCTCCTAATAAACCGTCAAAGCCCATATCTTCGTATTCAACTTTTACTCCCATATCTTTTGCAATCTCTTGAACTACGAAATCATCAAATCCAACGATTTTGTCTTCTCCATCTACAACTTTGTGGAATTCATATGGAGAATATTCAGCACTTGTACCTACTTTCAATACTCCTGCATCTTTTATTTGTTGTAATTTGTCTGTTTGGGCACTTGAACTTCCTGATGAACTACTGCATCCAACTAATCCCATAACCATCATTGCTGCTAATCCTGTTGCTAATAATTTTTTTAATTTCATTATTAATTCCCCCTTGTTCCTATATAAAAATTTGTATAAAAAAAGTCCCTTAGTTAAAAAACTAAGAGACGAATTACCGCGTTACCACTCTTTTTGATAATCAAAAATAAAATTTTAATTATCCACTCAAGCCTTTAAGGCAGGCATACCTCCTATCCTACTGTTATCTCAGATAGTCTTCTCCAAAGCTCTCTTCACAATAAACTCCATTGCTGACTCACACCATACTCAGCTCGCTTTAATTTATATTTATGCTACTTTCTTTTTCACAGAATTATTTGTATTAAATTAATACTAATTATAAGATATATTTTACATTTTTGTCAATTATTTTAAATAATTTTAATTTATTTATTTTATATTATTCTTAATATTCTTATATTATTCTTATAATTTTCTTTCTTAAGCATATTTTATAGTCTAAAGTCTTTGTAGAATTTTTAAATTTTACAGTTATCATATTGTTTTTCTTTTCTATTACTTTTCCTTCTTTAAATGTCTTGTGATATACTTTATCACCAACACTTACTTGCTTTAATTCTGAATTTAATGGTTCTTCTATTTCATTTATGAATCTAGAAATAGAGACTTTCTTGCCGTATTTATTTTGTGGGCAACTTATGCATAATCTATCTTTAGCCCTTGTGATTGCAACATACATAAGTCTTCTTTCTTCTTCTATTTGTTCATCTCGTTTTTCATCATCTTCTATATCGTATGACTTTTCATGAGGTATAGTCCCGTCATTTACTCCGATTATATACACATTGTCAAACTCTAAACCTTTTGCACTGTGCATAGTTGTAAATATTACTCCATTTACTTCTTTGTGCTTTTGATTTTCTTGTAATTCTTCTTTTACCTTTTCTATATGGTTTAGATATTCTTCTATAGTTTGGAAGTTTGATGAAGAACTTTCAACCTCGTTAAGTATTTCGATTAAGCCATTTGGTTTTATTTTTCTATTCATACAATAATCTAATATATACTTATCATAGTCTAGCGTACTTCTTATATAAGAAATTGCATTCTTTGGTGATAATGCTTTTAAATAACTTAAATCTATTTCTAAATCAGTTATTGTTTTTACTTGTTTTTGGTGTAAGTTACACTTCGTTATTAAAGCATTTAAGAAAAATTTTTCATCTTTTACTGAGTTTATGCTTTCTCTAGATATATATCTAAATGGTTTGTTGATTATTCTTATCCAGTCTTGGTTTGAATCTGGGTCAATTGATAATCTTAAGTATGATAATATATCTTTTGCTGCCCAATGGTCGTATATCGTAACGACAGAATCTCTAATTACAAACGGAATCCTCATATCCATAAATACATCTACTAATGCTCTCGACTGGATATTTGTTCTGTATATTACAGCAAAATCGTCATACTCAACATAATCTTCTTTTACCTTTTCTAGTATATCCTTGGCTATTTGTATAGCTTCATCTTCCGAATCTTTTGGAGTTAAATATTCCACATTTCCCTTTTCATCTTGGGCACATTTGATGACTTTATTGTATCTGTTTTGATTTTTGTCAATTAATCTATTTGCAGTGCTTATTATTTCTGATTTTGACCTATAATTTATATCTAGTCTTACTTCTTTTGCATCTTTAAAGTAGTCTTTAAATTTAAGTAAGAAATCTGGTCTTGAACCTCTAAATCCGTATATACTTTGGTCCTCATCTCCCACTACAAATATATTTTTATCTTCACCCGCAATTAATTTTAAAACTTCAAACTGAACTTTGTTAACATCTTGGAACTCATCTACTAAAATATATTTGTATACATTTCTCACAATTTCAAGCACTTGCGGATTGTTTTGTAATAAGTAGTATGTTCTGATTAACATATCGTCAAAGTCTATTTTTTTGATTTCATCTTTATAATTTTCATACATATTGTATGTATTTATAAATTCGTCTTTTGTAAGTACTTCAGAGTGAAAATCAGCTTTATCCATAAGCTCATTTTTTACATATGAGATTTCATTTATAACTTGGCCTATAAGCTCATCATCTTCTCCATTTTCTACATTTAGACTTTTTAAAATCCCTTTAAGTGCGAAACGTTTTGTCTTTTCGTCCAAAATACTATCTAAATTCATCTTTTCAAATTTTCTAAGAATCCTGAAAAATACCGCATGAAACGTACCGAAAGTTACCTTATTCATTCTAAAATCATTGCATATACTTAAGGCTCTGTTTTTCATCTCGATTGAAGATGCCTTTGTAAAACTTATCGCAAGGATTCTAGTTGGTGGTATACCTTCGTTCATGACCATATTCACAATTCTATAAGTTATTACCCTTGTCTTTCCTGACCCTGGCCCAGCCAATACCATACATGGTCCATCGACATGATTTACTGCTATTTGCTGATTTTTATTTAAATTATCTATATCTATCATATTTTCCACCTTAATGTATTAAAAATTATCACGACAACATAATCTATATTGCCGTGATTTTATTAAATTATCTACATTATTTTATTATATCAAATATATATGTAAAAATATCTTTATTTAATTGTTATCTTATTTTTATATAAAAATACATAAAATAGTACTTTATTCAATAAATTTTATTAAATAATGCTATTTTAAGAACAACTTGCCTTTGCCCCGATTTCTTCCAACACATTTGGGGCTGTCCTTTCATTTGTCATAACGGTTACTAAATCCCCCGCCAAAAGAAGTGTCTTTCCATGAGGTATTATCTCTTTTTCACCTCTTAATATCGATACAACCAAAGACCCCTCTGGCCATTGTATATCTTTTATACAATGATTATCCATTGTACTACCTAATTCTACAGAAACTTCTACTAATGTTTTTTTATTATAACTTCCTTCTAATTTCGAATTATTACTTTGTAATATCCTGTCTAATAAAGCCTCATAAATCGGTCTTGTTTTTAATAAATCAGAAACTAAAATCGCCACTAACGATACAACTGCCAAAGAAAGCAAGTGATTTAGTGAACCTGTCATCTCTGAAATTAATATAATCGCTGTAATCGGTGATTTAACTATCGCTGCAAAATGACCCGCCATCGCAATTACTATAAAGTTTAGTAAATACTCCTGTGGAATATTAAAATAAGTAACCATAATTATTCCCACAAAATCACCTACCAAAGAACCAAGTGTTAATAATGGGAAGAATATCCCCCCAGGTGCACCTGAACCAAAGCATACAAAAGTAAATATAAATTTAATAATTATATAAGCAATTAATAATTCCATATGTATATTTAAATTTTGTAAACTCATTATTAAATCATGGCCACCACCTAATAACGCCGGCACTGTAAGTCCAACTATTCCAGTTACTATAAAAGGAATTATACATTTCATTTCTATTGATAAGTTTGTTTTTTTGTATAGTATTTGAGATACTAATAATCCTTTATTAAAAATCGTTCCACTAATGCCTATTACAATTCCCAAAATTAATAATGCCCAATAATATTTTAACGGCATTGCTGATAATTGTTGGAAGTTCAGTGATGGTTTTAATCCAAAGAAGTTTTTAGATGCAAAATCAGCCGCAAGTGATGCCGATATAGCCGAAAGAAGAACAATTGGTGAAAAGTTTTTATGCGCCTCTTCTAGCGAAAACATAACACCTGCCATAGGTGCATTAAACGCCGCCGCAAGCCCTGCACTCGCCCCACATGTTATAAAATATTTCTTTTCATTGTCCATTTTTTTCGTCGTTTCGGCAAATCCCTCTCCAACACATGCCCCAATTTGAACAGATGGACCTTCTCTCCCTAGTGATAAACCTGTCCCCAAACAGACAAGACCGCTTACAAATTTTAAAACTAAAACACTATACCACTTTTGCTTTAGCTTTCTGAGCAAAATCCCCTCAACTTGAGGTATTCCACTACCTGTTATCATAGGGTCTATCTTTACTGATTTCCCTACAATATATCCTAAAAATATTAATACCGCAAAAATAGCCGGTATATATACGAAATTTTCTCTTCCTAAACTATAGAAGTTTTTGAATAAAGAAAATACGCTCGATAAAATAACCCTATGCAAGACTATTACTAGTCCTACGATTAATCCTACTATTAGAGATTCAGCTAATATTTGATATTTTTTCAATTCGCCATAGCTGAGCATTCTCCTTGTTGCTGCATGATCATGTTTCATAAATATATTTAATCTCCCTTCTATTCAATCTTATTTTATTAGAAAAAGAGATTTTATACAACTTAAAAAAATCTTTATCCTAAAGACCTTTAAAAATGTAGATTTTTTTGAAATGCATCAACGGAAATTATATTTATCCACAATTTAAAGCTGATTATAATTTCCTATGCATTATAAAAAAGGATATAAAAAGTATTATTCAAACTTCTTATATCCTATCTTTCTATTTATTATCTACTTTTTATCGCACAGACTTTGAACATAGGTGTTGGATTATAAAAATCATCTTTTATTTTATAAACCCTCCCGCTTATTTCACAATCTATTTTACATGACTCAAACCCTATTTCTTGTAGAAACTTCTCATCCCACATTGGTCTACGTCTTTTGCTTATTTCTAACTCTTGTTTAATATCATCACACTCTTTTACCAAACTTGAATCCATCATATTATGTGAATGTTCTTCTCCTAATGATTTCATCTCTTCTTTTAATGAAACATGTCCATAATCGGCATCAAAGTTTAAAAGCACTCCATCTTTTTTCAAAACTCTGTACCATTCCTTATAAGCCTTTTCTATATCAGGTAATGTCCATGTCAAATTTCTAGAAATAACTACATCAAATTCCTCATCATCAAAACTCAACTCTTGTGCATTCATAACCTGAAAATCTATATCATAATTTAGCATATCAGCTATTTCCCCAGCTTTTTCTATCATTGATTCTGTCAAATCAATCCCAACAACATCATGCCCCAAAGATGCTAATATAACAGAGAAAAATCCTGGTCCACACCCAACATCTAATACTTTTAAATGTTCTTTATCTGGTAAGTTTGATATTATTTCATCTTGCCATAATTGTCTCTTATCGCTGTTTAACTCTTCTATTCTTAAGTCAGAAAAATCATCACTTCTCTTTGACCAATAACTCTCTATTCTATCTACTAAATTCATTTAAATCGCCTCCATATATCCCTTTTAAGTTGATGTATTTTTTATTTGTTTATTTCTCCCCAATTATCATAAACATAGGTGTAGAACCATAATTTAATTTTTCTTCTTTATTCCAAGTTTTTGTCCAAATATTTTGGTCTATTTGTATATTTTTAAAACCTATTTTATCTAAAACAATCTTGTCCCAAACAGGTCTTTGAATCTTGCTAAGTGGAAGTTGTCTAGCTATATCTTCCATAGAATCTATATCTGTGCATGTGTAGTGGTCTTCCATTCCAGAAAGCTCCACATTCTTTCTATCAGATTCATATTCTCTTCTTTTTTCCTCATCAAATAAATGTAAATACCAATTGGCGTCAAAATTTATCATCTTTCCGCCATTTCTCAATACCTTATACCAACTTTTATAAGCTTTTTCAGGATCTTTAAGGTTCCAAGTAAGATTTCTAGTTACAATTAAATCAAACTCTCCCTCTCCAAACTCCAGATTATGTGCGTCCATTCTTCTAAACTTAATCTTGTCCTTCAAATCACCTGCATTTTCTCTCGCTTTGTTTAACATCTCTTCAGTATAATCAACAGCAGTCACATCGTACCCAGCAGATGCTAATATTATTGAGAAAAATCCTGGTCCACATCCTATATCCAATACCTTTAATCTTCTATCCCCAGCAAAAACTGGTGCATTAGATTTTATAATATCTATCCATTCTAATTTTTTATCGCTTTTTAACTCCCCTATATTAACTTGGCAATATCCCTCTGCCCTGTCAGCCCAATATCTCTCATTTTCCTTTAAAAATTCTTTCATACTCATAATTCCCACCCCTTATTTCTTTTATAAAACAAAAAATGCCATAAAAATACACGCACTTGTAGAGTGCAAGTATCTTCATGACACCGTTAATTAATTATTCATTGTTAATTAAATTTTAGCACATTGTTTTTTTAGAGTCAAATTATAAATTAGGCATTAGTTCTTTATATCCATTTACATTATTCTTATGCCATCTCCAAGCATCTTCTATAATTCTTTCAAGTGAATCATACTCTGGTTTCCACCCAAGAACTTCTTTAGCCTTATCACTAGATGCAATAAGAACAGCAGGATCTCCACTTCTTCTTTCTTCTAACTTAGCTGGTATGTCGTGATTAGTAACTTTTCTAGCTACATCTATAACTTCTTTAACTGAGTATCCATTTCCATTACCTAAGTTAAATATGTTACTTTGGTTTCCTTTTCTTAAATATTCTAATGCTTTATAATGAGCAGATGCTAAGTCCATAACGTGGATATAATCCCTTATACATGTTCCATCTTTAGTATCGTAGTCATTACCAAATATACTTATATGCTCCCTTTTTCCAAGAGGAACTTGAAGTATTAATGGTATAAGATGAGTCTCAGTAGTATGAGCTTCACCAATACTTCCATCAAAATATGCACCAGCAGCATTAAAATATCTCAATGAAACATATTTAGTCCCATATGCATTGTCAAACCATTTCATCATCTTTTCCATAGCTAGCTTTGTTTCACCATATGTATTAGTTGGATTTGTTTCATCAGATTCTAATATAGGTATATTTTTAGGTTCGCCATATGTAGCCGCAGTAGATGAAAATACTATTTTATCTACATTATTTTCTTTCATTACATCTAATAAACACATCATACCATATACGTTGTTATGATAATATTCATATGGTTTTACCATACTTTCTCCAACTAGTGAATTTGCTGCAAAATGAATAACAGCTTCTATATTATTTTCTTTAAATACTTTATCTAAATTTTCCTTATCTCTTATATCACATTCATAAAACTTATCACTTAAAATAGCTTCTTTATGTCCTGTTAATAAATTATCTACAATTATTACATCCTCATTTTGTTCAATAAAATATTTCACTGTATGAGAGCCAATATACCCTGCTCCCCCTATAATTAATATACTCATAATAAAATTCTCCCTCTAAATAAAAGCCTCTGGTCGTTATAATAAAAACTTTCCAGAGGCTAATTAATTTAATAAATTTATGCCTTATTAATAAGCATAATCTCAATATCTATCTTTCTATACAAGCAGCCTTTTCTTTTATAAATGCTTCAAATTCATCTCTAAGCTCAGGTCTTTTTAAAGCAAAATCTACAGTTGCTTCTAAGAAACCTAACTTATCACCAACATCATATCTTCTTCCCTCAAAATTGTATGCATATATAGCTTCCTTAGTTGCTAAAGTTTGAAGAGCATCAGTTAATTGAATCTCTCCACCTTTGCCTGCCTCTTGATTTTCTAATATATTGAATATCTCAGGAGTTATTATATATCTTCCAAGTATCGCTATATTAGAAGGTGCATCTTCAACAGATGGCTTTTCAACCATATCTTTTACTTTATACACTCTATCTTCAATATATTTAACATCTAATATTCCGTACTTGTCCACATTTTCTTTTGCAACTTCTTGTACACCTAATATTGAGGTCTTATATTCATCATAAGCATCTATCATTTGTTTTAAACATGGAGTTTCCGCGTCTACTATATCATCCCCAAGTAAAACTGCAAAAGGCTCATTTCCTATAAAACTCTTAGCACAATGCACAGCATGTCCTAATCCTTTTGGTTCCTTTTGTCTTATGTAGTGAATGTTTACCATGTTTGATATATCTTGAACCATTTCTAGCATTTCAGTTTTACCTTTTTGCTCAAGTTCAAGTTCTAACTCAACAGAACGGTCGAAGTGATCTTCTATAGATTTTTTACTTCTTCCTGTTACTATTAGTATTTCTTCAATCCCCGATTCAATCGCTTCTTCTATTATGTATTGAAGTGTTGGTTTGTCTACTATTGGTAACATTTCCTTCGCTTGCGCTTTAGTCGCTGGTAAAAATCTTGTACCAAGACCAGCAGCTGGTATTATTGCTTTTCTTACTCTTTTACTCATTTCATTCCCCCACGATTAATTTTGTATTTAAACGTATGATTTAAGAAGTTCTAACTCTCCATCAATTTTATACTCCACACCCTTTGGTATGTAAATTGTATCTTCTTTATTCAAATCTATAACATCGTTATTACTTTTTATTTGTCCACTTCCACTTATAACAGTATAAGAATGGAAGTCCTGTTCATGCACAGCATCGCTGTAAACATTTTCAACATCTATCTTTTCAACTGTAAAATAAGGTGTCTCTAACTTTGTAAAATTCTCTATTTTACCACCCTTATTTTTTCCTTCATAATCTATGACCTGAAGTGATTTTTCAATATGCATTTCCCTATCCCTTCCCCAGTCATACATTCTATATGTAACATCGCTACTTTGTTGGACTTCAATAAGTTTTAGTCCGCCAGTAATAGCATGTACCGTACCACTCGGAATATAAATCATATCTCCTGGCTCAACACTTATCTTTTCTAAGTGTTGTTCTATTTCACCATCTTCAATAACTTTTGCAAAAGACTCCTTTGTGTGATTATCTTTAATCCCACAAATTAAATGTGCATCCTCATCAGCTTCTAGTATGTACCAACATTCCGTCTTTCCATTATCATTTTCATGCAATCTTGAAAACTCATCATCTGGATGAACTTGTACTGATAAAGTATCCTCTGCTTTTATTATTTTATTAAGAATTGGTAATTCTTCTTTGATATGATTAATTAAAGTAGTGTCACTATTTTTTATCTTAGAATGACCATTTCTATGAGTGGATAAAGTCCACTGCTCATATCCCCATACCTTTTCACTGTAAAATGGCTCTAGCTTTAGCACTATGTCTTTCATAATTTTCTCCCCAGTCTCTTCTAATAATTCATTTATAAATTTCCTTATATATCTTATATTTCAAATTAATTTATAAGAAAATTCTTTAGTATGTTCATTTTTTATATTAAAAATAAAAAAATCCTTTTTCCCTGTCTTTTTTATAAGGATATTTAATATATTCAGTATTAGTTAATTACGTGCTATCTCTTTATTTTTTTATTTATACTGATTATAAATTCATTAATTTCTTCTACTTTAAATAATATAATTACTATTGCATATACTATTACCCCTATTACAACTGTAATCAATAGCAATATCATTTCAATAATTAATCCACTTCCCATAAGTTTACTTAGTACATTATATACAAAGTTTATAATTATCCCCATAATAAGTGACGATATTATAGATTTAACTGTCGTCTTTAAAATCATATCTTGTCCGAAATATCCAATTTTCTTTTTTAAACTTTTAAACAACATTAATATACATATTATTGCAGATATACTTGTTGCTAACGCTAGTCCAGCTAAATGTAAATATTCAACTAAAATTATATTTAATATTATATTCATACAAACTGCAATAACCCCATTTATCATTGGTGTTTTTGTATCTTTCAAAGAATAAAAAACTTTACCTAATATATCCCTTAGCCCAAAGGCTACCATACCTATAGAATACATTGTTAAAGCTATAGCAGTCATACTTGTTGCTCTTTCATCAAACTCACCTCTTTGGAATAATAGCTTTACTATAGGTGTAGATAATATTATTGCCCCAATGGATATTGGTATTACTAAAAGTATTATTGTATTAATGCATTTAACTACAGATTTAATAAATTTTTCTTTATTTTCTTCTGCTGATAATTGTGATAATATAGGGTATATAACTGCTCCAATTGAAGTTATAAATAATGCCATTACAAATCCATTCAATCTATTGGCATAATTAAGGGCAGATATTGATCCTTCCACTAACGTTGATGCTAGAGTACGGTCTATTAGTGAATTTACTTGGTTTACTGCTACACCTATAAGTATAGGACCTATCAAACAACATGTTCTTTTTATATACTTATCCTTTAAATTAATATATAATTTATATCTGTATCCTTCCTTTATAGCAAATGGAAGTTGAAATAAAAATTCTGCACAAATCCCTAAGAGGGTTCCCCAAATCATAATATATACTCCATATTTTACGCTAATAATTATTGATGTAATTATTATTATATTTCGTGGAATACTTATTAGACCTGGAATAGTAAATCTATTTTTTATTTGTAAATATGATGTCATTATATAACTCAATCCACTAAATAATAAACTTCCCATAATAACTCTAGTAAAGTTAATTGATAGTTCTAAAATTTCTCCCTCAAATCCTATCGCAAAAACTTTGACTATTTTTTCTGTAAATATAACACCTAAAAACGTTAATAACACACATATAATTAATACTATATTTAACATATTATTTATATATTTTAATGATTCTTTTTCATTTAAATCTTTCTTAATTTCAAAATATAGAGGTATTATAGCTGTCGCTAATGTACCACCTATTACTGTAAATATAACATTTGGTATATTTATAGCTGTTAAATATGCATCACTATACATAGAAGCACCATATGAAGATGCTAACACTAATTCTCTAAAAAAACCTAATATTTTTGCTATGGTAGTGGCTAATATTAGACTAATTGTTGCTTTAGCTACTTTACTCATTACTTCTCCTTTTTATTGAATAATATATTCTCTAGCATTTTTTTTGCTGATTCTTGTGAGTAATTTTCTATATAATTTTCCCTAATATCTTTATTAAACTTTTCTATTTTTATCTTTCCATCGTATATATCGTTAATAGTTTTTGAAAATTCATCTGCTGTATTACATTCAAAAACCATTAATTTTCTATTATTAATTTCATTTTTGTATCCTTCTAATGCCTCTTCTGTTCCAAGAATAACCTTTCCGAACATCATTGCCTCTGCTGTCTTAACCTTCATTCCAGCTCCTTGAAAAATTGGTTCTATAACAAAATCTGATTCTTTATAATATGCAGATAAATCATCCACACTTCCTATAATATTTACTTTATTACTATTGACTTCATCTTTTATTTTCTCCATATTTTTTCCTACAACTTGCAATTCTATATCTTCTTTTATATTAGGAATTACATTATCTATAAACCAAATCAATCCATTATTATTAGGTGCATAATATGCTCCTACAAATAAAATTTTTTTACTCAATGATTTAACATGTTTACCTTCTTGGTAAAAATCATTTATTACAATAGGTAATTCATAATCAGTGGATATACCATAATATTTATTTAACATATTACTTTCTCTTGTATTTAATGTTATATTATAATCAGTGTATTTTGCGTTTACTCCTTCATTATAGATATAACCAATATAAAATGGGAGATAGCTCATACCTTTTTCTTTTAATAATTGTAAACATAAATTTCTTTTAATATCATGATAAAATGTTATTACTTTTGCATTAGTATTTTTCTTAATTTTATAAACAAGTTTTCCAAAATATGAATTGTCTATAAAAATATAGTCATATCTGATATTATTAATTTTTTCTATAATATAATTAATAATACTATTATTTATAAAAGGTGTATTTAATTGTATTAAGTTGTTTAATAATCCAAGTTTAGATTTATATGAATTTATATTTTCAACATCTTGAATTATTATATTATTTTTCCCATTAAGTGATATAACATCTACCTCTATATTATTTATTTTCTTAAGTGAATTTAAATGAGTATAAGATAATGCACTTGCTCCTATATTTTTCTGACATAACATATCTGATATAAATAATATTTTTTTCATAAAATTCTTCTCCTAGTTTAATTTTTTTTTACTACTGATAATTTTTCACTATTTAAGTAAATCGCAAATAATATTAACAAAAATGTTTGAAAATCACTTGATATGAATACTCTTTCAGTAATTGCATATAATAAAAAATATATATAATAGCTGTGCATTAATAAACTCATTTCATCCATTTTGTATTTGTATTTTTTTATTTTGAATAAGGGTATAAGTAATAGTACTATGCAAATCAAAGTCAAACCTATAAATCCAACTTGTAATAGAATTTCTATTACTCCACTATGGCTACCAATAAATTTAAATCCCACCCTATTTTGAATATAGTTTACAAAACTGATATTATCCCATAAATTCTCAAATCCATAACCAAAATATAGTCTATTTTTTATAACTTCAAATAAGGTTTGCCAAATATCTATTCTTCCTGATAGTGATGGATCTCTATTTATAGCTTTTAAAAAACTAGCTACTATGCTTAAATTACTTAACAGTAAAAAAAACATTATATTGATAAAAATCCCTATTTTTATAGTATTTATATTTTTTCTTCTTTTATGTGACACTATTATAATGAATATTGTTATCAAAAAACATAGTAATGAAGTCATACTATTTGTAATAAATAAAGTAATTATAGCTATTATCATTAACATTAACCAATATGGCTTTTTTCTTTTCTTAGTGTTTATAAATTTTATAAAAATTTGAATACAAAACAATGCCAAAAATGTACCCAAAATATTTTTCTGTGGAAATGAGCCCATATAACTAAATTCGTATCTAATATCTCTTGTTGAAAGTGCTATTTCTGGAAATAAAAAAGTAAATATAATATTTATCAAAAATACTATAATAAATGCACTTAAAATTAAATTAAATATTTCCCTATCGTTTAAAAATTTTATAAGTGATATGCACATTACTATATCACATATCAAAAACAGTATTCCTTTCAAACTTACAGATATATTAGTACTTCCTAAAAAATTAATTATTATAAATACTATTAAAAAAATAAAAATAGAACTATTATTACTCATTATTGTTTTATTTTTATTAAAGGAAATACAGCCTAATAAAATTAAAGAAATCATATATGTTAATATTAATACTATAAGCTTTAGTATATTGAATAAACCATATCCATAAAGTGATATAATACCACTCAAAACATGAGAACCTATTATTATATTTAAAATTACACATAACCTAATAAAATTTTTAATAACTTTATTTTGATTTTTTATATATATATCCATCTACTTCTGAATTCTCCTTTATTCATATAAAAAATTACCTTCATACTTATAGTAAATTAATAAATTGTATATATTTTTCTATCATAATTTCCCTTGTAAATAAGCTATTTACTATATGAGTAGAGTTATTTTTTATTTGTTCTATTCCACTATAGTCATTTATACATTTAGCAAATATATTTTCTAACTCTTCTATATTATCCTTTTCAAATAAGTATCCGTTATATCCATCTAAAACCATTTCATTAGCTCCACCTATATTAGACATTATCATTGGTATCCCTAATGATAATTGCTCTAAAGCAGCAATTGAAAAAGTTTCTACACTATTAGATACTATAATTCCGTAATCACATATAGAATATATTTTTTCTATTTTTTCTTGTTTTCCTACCATAAATATAAATTTTTCTAAATTATACTCATTTATTTTAGCTTTTATTCTATTATATTCCGGACCATCTCCAACTAAGATAAATTGAAAATTCGTATATCCACTATTAATCAATCTTTTTATAACTTCTATCAAAAATAAATGATTCTTTTCCCTTCTTAACATTGCACTATAACAAAAATTCACCTTATCTTTAGATAATTTATATTCATTTAAAATCTCATTTCTATTATAATATTTTACTTTATTATAATTAAAATAATTTGTATCTATACCATTATGAATTACATATGAATTGCTTGTAGATATTCCATACGTTTTTTCTAAATATAACATTTGATTTTTTGATACAAAAATTCTATAATCCATTGAATTAATCATATTTTTATAGTAAATCATTTTAAATTTCTCTTTTAAATTAGGTAATTCTGTTGTATGTATTATACTTATTTTTTTTATATCATTGCTTAATCTACTGCAATACATAGTTGAGTAAAATCCTATAGAAAAACAATATTCAATTTTTTTATTTATAATATACTTTTTAATTTCCTTTAATTTACTATGATCATAATATTTTCTTATATTACAATCATATACATCAATTTTTTTATTTATTGTTCCTCTTAAATAATCACTATCTCCACTTTCCTTTAATACTATTAAATGTATTTTATAGCCCTTTTCAGATAAACCATTTATTAAATCTATTGTTTGCCTTTCTGCACCTCCGAACCTAATACAATTCAGTAAAAATACTATATTTTTCATGTTTATTTATTTTTCTCCTTAAATAAATTATCATATCCATCTAGTAGTGCTCTACTTGTATGATTCCAACTCAACTCATTAATAACCCTATTTCTTCCATATTGAGACATGTATAATCTTTTTTCTTTATCCTCTAATAATTCTATAATTTTTTTTGCCATATCTATCGAATTATTAGGTTCTGCATATAATGATGCCTCTTTAGCTGAATATTTCCCTTCTGTTAGGTTAAACTGTACTATTGGTTTACCCAATGCCATATATTCAAGTATCTTATTCATTGTTGATTTATCATTCATTTCATTATACTCATCAGAATTAACACAAACATCCGCTGTATTTAAATAGTCTAACAACACTTGATCTGATACCCTTCCTGTAAATTCAACGATATCATCTAAGTTCATCTCTGTACATTTTTGTTTTAACTCTTTTAAATGCGGACCTCCTCCAACAATTCCGAAGAATATATCATTTCTTTTCTTCTCTTCTTTTATATATTTAGCCGCTTCTAGTAAATATTCTATACCTTCTTGTTGACCTATTACTCCTAAATATCCAACCATATATTTTTTTCCTCTTTTTATTTCTGGCTTAGGTGGCTGTATTTTTAATCTTTCTAATTTAGGACCACTTCTAAGTACAAATACCTTATCTGGATCCATTTTTCCACGCTCTATAGCTATCTTTCTATAAGATTCATTTGTAACAAATGCCATGTCACAATGTTTATACGTATTTTTTTCTAGCCATACTTGACTTTGATATAACAATCCCTTTTTACCAAACTTAGCTTCAAATAACTCAGGACATATATCGTGATGATCGAATACATATTTAACTCCATATTTTTTAAATCTATTAGCTACTAAATAAATATTATCTGGTGGATTACATCCTTGTATTACATCAAATCCTATTTCTTTATAAATTTTCTTTGATAACCTATATTGATGGTATAGAGCAGTGCCATACTCTTTTACATAACCTATAAATCCATTTCCTTCTGTCGGTAAATCATGCCTAAAAATATGAACTCCTTCTAGTAATTCATACTCTTTATCGTACCCTTTACCCTTTGGACATATTACAGAAACAGTATATCCATTCGATACAAGAGTAGTGGCTTCTTGCCACACTCTTGTATCAAATGGTACTGCTAAATTTTCCACTATTATTAGTATTTTTTTATTCATTTAAAAACCTCTTCTTTATATCTAGACTACAAAATATTGTATACACTTTTAATCCATAAATTTCTATTGAATTTATTTTCAATCTTTTCCCCAGCATTTTTACCAATATATTGCATTTTTTCTTCATCATTTAGTATATCTATTATTTTTTTAGCAAATTCATCTATATTATGCTCTTCTATTAAATAACCATCTTTACCATTATCTATTATTTCAGTTGGACCTCCATTATTAAATGAAATAAATGGTATAGAATAACTCATAGCTTCTACCACTGCATATCCAAATGGTTCATCTAAAGATGTTAACATAGCTAAATCTGATATCTTATAATATTCTTCTACATTATTTACATGTCCCATAATTTTGATATTCTTATTATTTTCTATGCTTAATACGTCTTCTTCGAATGATTTTTTTAGTTCTCCATCTCCTAATAAGATAAATTGAACATTATTCATTTCATTAACCACTTTTTTTATTATTTTAGCTGCTAAATCATGTCTCTTTTCTTTTCTAAATGCTGCTACCATGACCACATTTTTTTTATTTTCTTCTACGCCCAAAATTTTACATATATTATTTCTTTCTTTTAATGATAAGTCTTTCTTATCTTTTATATTAATTCCATTATATATTAGATACTTATTATTACTTTCAATTGAATCATGAATACATTTTGAAATGCAGATAAATTCATCTACGAAGTATTTATAAAAAATTTTTTTTATTCCAGAAAATTTAGTACTTAATGAAAACCAATGTTCATTCCATAAAACCCTAATTCCCAATAATGTTCCGATAAATGCTGCATGAAAACGTTCAAAACCAAAATGAGTATATATAGTACTTATATTATTATCCTTAACTATTTTTCTTAACTCTACGAAATTCTTTACTATATTATATTTTGATATATTATACTCTATCATTTTTATATTTTTTTCTCTTAGCTTACTAACATATATTGGTTCATTTAATGAGTCATATAATTCTTTATTTTTATATCTATTGTATTTATTTTCTATATTTGGAACAAGCCAAATTATTTCTTTTTCTTTCTTTTTATTTGTATATAGTGTTAGTTCAACTAAAGATTTTTCTATCTCAGAATATGTATCCGTAACAAACCCAGATATTAATAATATTTTATTCATAATATCTCCTTCATTCTTAAAAATCAGTAACAGCTATATCTTTATTAATTTCATTTAATTGACTATAATTTTTATTAATATTCCCCCACGCAATACCTTCATAGTATCCATTATAATCTACATTTTCCCATACTCTTACTAAATCTAATATCACTTTATTCTCAAACTTCTCAAGTATATTTATAAATTCTTTTTCTTTGTTAGTTACAACAACTACATCACTATTTTCTATAACATAATCTAAATCATCTGTTATAAATTCTTGTAAATGAGGTATTTTTGATTCTATAAAATCTTTATTTGTTCCTGTTAACTCTGATACCTTTACGTTTTTATCATATATTTTTATTTCATATCCTTTACCCAGTAATGTCTCAATAACATCCACAATAGGGCTACATCTTAAATCATCTGTTCCTGCTTTGAAACTAAGTCCTAATATACCTATTTTTCTTTTATATTTAGACATTATCATATCTACTGCTATTTCTTTTTGTAGTTCGTTACTTCTTTCTATGCTATTTAAAACAGGTACATCTACATATAAATCTTTTGCAAGTGTTTTTAATGCTTTAGAATCTTTAGGTAAACAAGATCCTCCATATGCAAATCCTGGCTTAAAATAATAAGGTGATATATTTAATTGTTTATCTTTACAGAATATTTCCATAACCTTATGACTATCTATATCTAAAGCTTTACATATGTTTCCTACTTCATTTCCAAATACTATTTTTAATGCATGGAAAGTATTATTAACATATTTCATCATTTCCGCTACCTTTATATCAGTAGCTATAAATTCTGCTGGTAAATCAATATATAACTCTTTCATTTTTTCTATAGCATATTCACTGTCTGAACCTATCAGTGTTAATGGTGGATTAAAGTAATCTTTTACTGCAGTTCCTTCTCTTAAGAACTCTGGGTTAGATACTACTGTAAAGTCTTTACCTCTTACTTTACCAGATGCATTTTCTATTATATTTCCTACCTCTTCATTTGTCCCTGGAAGTACTGTACTTCTTATTGCCACTATATGGAAACCATTTTTTTCTTTTAATGCTTCTCCTATTTGTTTTGCAACTATATATATATAATTTAAATTTAAATGACCTTGTTTACTACTTGGAGTACCTACAGCTATAAATGATATTTCAGAATTCAGAACTGCATAATTAACGTCTCTAGTAGCTTCTAGCATATTATTTTCATATGCTTCTTTTACTAGCTCTTCTATTTCTGCTTCAATTATTGTTGGTCTTCCTGAATTAATTAAATTAACTTTATTTTCATTTACATCCACACCTATAACTTTATGACCTAACTTTGCACAACATGCTGCTCCAACACAACCTACATAACCTAATCCAAATATACTTATATTCATTCTTTATACCACCTAATCTATTCTAATTTTTATATTTAAATCTAAAGATTCTTTTGCAAATCCTTTTATTTTAATTGCTTTAGATTTAATCTTATTACTATAAATTTCTGAAACCCATATTTCTTCAATTTCTATATCAAACTTATCATTAACTTCAAAATTAATTTTATTTTCATTAACTTTTAGTTTCATTTTATTTTTATTTACTTCTACTATAGTAACTCTTGGATCTAGTACTAATGTACTTGTCCAGTTAAACTCTTTACCTATAACTTTATCGTTTATCTCTATTATATTTTCTCTATTATATTCAAATCTTCTTGTGTGCATAATTGGCTTATATCCATCATGGCTAGCCTCTAACACTTCTTTAAACTTATCTTGTTCATATTTATTTAGAACTGTATTTGCTCTTTTACCCCATAAAAAAGCTCCTAACATTTCTGATTGATCAGTATTATTAATACATATTGTATTATGATTTATTGTTTTTCTAAAATAATCCCTTGATTCTAAATCTATATGATATATGTATGTTCCTGGATCTATAAACACTCTATTTCCATTTACATTCATAGTAAAGCTTAAAGCATCTGCATGACCATGTGCTGCAATACTTCCAAATCCTAATTCTGCATGATCTATTACTATTGATACTTTATCTTTATACGAAGGTATACTTTTCATTATTGTATACCCACCTTCTTTATAGCATTTAGAATGTGTGTTATCATAAACTAATTTCTTAGATCTAATCTCCTCTTGTGTAAATAACCAACTTATATTTTCATGTACATCATTTAACTCTATATATTGTTTACCTAATAATAAACTAGTTAATTCTAAAACATATTTATAATGATTCATATGTTTTCCGCATAAATCTAGTATTTTCCCTTCATCTGAATCACCTAAATGTGAAACATTATAACCTTCATCCATATTATCAGATATAAATTCGCTCATTTTTCCTAATAATTCATTCCATGATTCTGGATATTTTATAGAATTACGTTTTAAAACTAACATAAATAATGATATTGCCTCCATTACAAAAGTCTGATAATGTAAAGCATGTTCTTTATTAACACCATCACTATAGTTTTGTATAAATAATTCTTTATCAAGTACATCTATCGCTTTCATATACCATTCTTTATCATTAAATAATACACCTGCGATTCCTAATACTATCATCTCAACAATTAAATGATTATTAGCAGATGAATATCTAGAATGATGTTTATTGGTATAATCAACCATATTTATTATACCTACTTTTAAATCCCTCAATATCTTTTCATCTTCAATAAATGATTCTTGTAGAAAAACTAATGTCATCATCCATGAATATGCTCTAATAGATATCTCCATTATACTTGTCCAAGATATTCCTATTAAAAATGGATTTTCTTTATTCCAATCATAAAATAAATATTTTAATTCATCTAAATATTTTTCTTCCTTTGTTATAAAATAAATTTTAGATAGAATAGTAAATTGAAAATGTCTATTTAACTCCCAGTTAGTTCTAGCATCTCCAATAAAATCATTTTGTTTATACGATAAATCATATGCAAATTTTGAATTCCATTGGTTAGTTGTATTAAACCCACTATTCCATTTATTTTTTAAATTCTTATAGTCGTATTTATCAAACAACCATAAGTTATTTTCACATATACAATTTGTATTTTTATAGTTAATAAACATTTTTTCTTTATCAAATGAACTTACTAAGTTACATTTTTTTTCATTGTAAACCTTACTAATAACGCTACTCTTTTTTTTTCTATAAGTTCTTTTTTCCTTTAATGCTAAATTTTTTTGGGATATTCTCCATATAATTTCATTTATTCCCATAGCCTTTAATCTATTTATGTACCAATTAATATTACTCAATCTACCACCTACTTAATTTGTTGTATAAGTATATCAAATTTTCCTCTGCTCGTTACTTTTACTTTATCTACAATGTTTATTTTATATTCAATTATTCCATTAAGTTTTTTATTAAGCTCTTTTTGAATATTTTCTATATCACAATCATCTAATATGTTCTCTGGTACTATATTAAATAGTAACTTTCCTTTTTCATATTGTTCAAATTGATAGGATTTTACTCTCTCAAATACATTACTATGAAACTCCATTGTTGCCATAGATATCTCTTCATCATTTCTTCCTATTAAAACATTTTTATTTCGATGTCCTAATATTTTATATGATCCATCAATTTCTTCTACTGCATCATCTGTTAAATATCTTATTAATGGCATCTTTTTATTTAAGAACCCTGTACAAACTATTCTATTTACATTATCTATATCTATAATTTCAGTATATCCATACAAATCATTAAATTTATAGTATCTATTTTTCTCTTCTGCAAATACTAACCTTTCTGAATGTCCATAAAAAGACAATGTTTTACACTTTAAAATTTTTTCTATAAAATCACGTTGTTCATTATATACATTCTCAGATATAAAAAATACTCCCTGTATGCTTATATCTAATTTAATATTATTTTTACTTATTATTTTACAGAAATTATATATTGCTGAAGGATAACCATGTATATATTGACATTTAAAATTATTAATTTCTCTTACATACATATCTATATTTTTTTCATTAAGCTTCATTGGGTTTAATATAATTTCATTATACAATGGATTATATTTTTTAATTCTACCTTTAAAATCTACACCTCTAAAAGTTGCTATTTTAGATTCCTTATAATCATAACCTAATTTACTCCAATGATTATATATAAATGCCTTTTCTTTATATATAGAATCTTTTTCTAAGTAAATTCTTAGTGGTTTACCTGTACTTCCTCCTGTACTTGATATATAATAGTTAATATTCTCTTTTGATATAAAATCTTCATAGTTTGATATAATATCTTTTTTGGTCAAAAGAGGTATTTTGTTTAGTTCCTCTTCATTTTTAAAAAGATATGGATTAAAACCTATTTCATCAAATAATTTCTTATAATATGAAGTATTTTCATATGCATAGCATAAGTGATCTTTTAACTTTTTAAGTTGTATATTTCTTCTTTCGTTCACACTTAATTCTTTATATGTATCTAATTCTAAATATTGTTTTGTGAATAGTTTATTATTAATTAACTTATTTCTAATTACTCTATTAAAAATATACTTTATTGAATCTGGTGTATTTTCATTAAGCCTTTTTAGTATATTTGCACCCATTTTTCCTCCCAAAGAACACTAAATTTTTATTATATATACTTTTTAATAACTAAATTATATTATTATATATCTTGATTATTTGATTAATATTATCATTAATGTCAAAATTATCTTTTATAGTTTTCAATGCATTCATACCTAAAGTTTTTCTTTTTTCTTCACTTGATAATAGTTCATCTAAACAATTATATAGCTTATCGATATCTCCCGCTGAAAAGAGTACTCCATTGCTATTATTTTTTATAACCTTAGGTATACCTCCAACATAAGTTGATATTACTGGTTTTCCATATGACATAGCTTCTAATAAAGACATTGGCATTCCTTCATTATATGATGGAAGTATATAGATCCCACAATTATTTAAAAGTTGCTGCTTTTTATCAAAATCTACCCAGCCCAAAATTTTAACATTGTTTTTAATATTGCTTTCTTCACATATCTTATTTACCTGTTCAATATCTCCATCTCCACCTAAATAAAACTTGACATTAGGATACTTGCTTACTATTTTAGGAATAACTTTTAATAAATCATATGTTCCTTTTCTTCTCCCTAGTCTTCCTAAGAATAATATTGATTTTTCATTATAATCTTTATTTATTTTTTTTGGCACTACAACTGCATTATAAACAACCTCAATACAATCTTCTGAACAAATATTAGCCAAGAATACTTTCCATTCTTCTGATAATGCAATAATTTTATCAGCATAACTAAATATTTTCTTAACATATCTTTTTTGTTTGTCATTACATTCTTGGCTATAAAACTCTTTAAATTCAGCCCCATGCAAGTGTATTATCACCTTTTTTTTATGTCTTTTAGCAAATTTTATAAAAATAGATTTCCTATAAAAACTTGCCCTCGATGCCATATGCACATGAATAATATCATACATATTTATATTTTTAATGAAATATAAATATGATTTTATAGCTTTATTTAATTTTTTAATTTTATTTCCATCTATCATAGTCCCGATATACTTTAAATCTACCTTACTATTCATACCTGAGCTGTAATAATTATTGATTACACTAGAAATTCCACCTTGAACATTTCTTTCAGGACCTATCATTAAAATTTTCATAAACAAATTCCTTCTAAATAATACTTTTTAGTTCTTTTACATTAGATACATTTGACTTTTGACCAACTAGAATTTTACCATCATTCTCAATAACATATATATCCTTTAGTCCTTCAACTACTATATCGTGGCTAGATGATATAACTAGATTTCCATGACTATCTACAACCTTAGCATTTCCAACTAGTACATTTCCCTTATCATCTTTTTCTCTATATCTATCAAGTGCTTCCCAGCTTCCAACATCATCCCAACCAAATCTACTTGGAACAACGTATATAGAATCTGATTTTTCCATAACAGCATAGTCAATTGAAATAGCTTCTGTTTTATGATAATTATTATTTATAAGTTCTTGTATTTCTTCATTATCTACTGTTTCAATGTCTTTTAATGCTTCATATGTACCATTTGAGTATTTCTCTATTTGGTTTAGTATATTGTCAGCACTCCATAAGAACATTCCACCATTCCATAGGTAGTTTCCTTCTTCTATATATGATTCGGCTTTTTCTCTATCTGGCTTTTCTACAAAAGCATCAACTTTTATAACTTTATGATTGTTGATTTTTTTCTCATCATTACCATATCTAATATATCCGTATCCAGTTTCGGCTCTAGTCGGTTCCATTCCTAAAGTAACTATCGCTTCTTTATTTTCGTTTACAAATCTATCTGCACTTTTTATAATATCTCTAAATCCATCTTCATCACTGATTAGGTGATCTGATGGTAATACTATCATATTTGCATCTTTGTAATATTTTTTAATTACTAATGCTGAAAGAGCTATACAAGGTGCTGTATTTCTTCCTTGTGGTTCTACTATTATGTTTCTTTCTGGCAGATTTGGAAGTTGTTCTTTTACTAAATCAACATACATCTCACCAGTACAAACAAATACCCTTTCAATCGGTATAATAGGCGTTATTCTATTTACTGTCATTTGTATCATAGTTTCTTCACCTATTAGATTTAAGAATTGCTTTGGCTTTTCTTCAGTAGAAAGTGGCCAGAATCTAGTTCCTTTTCCACCAGCCATTATTAATGCACATAGCATATTTATTCCCCCTATCAATATACATAATTTTGACTACTATGCCATGATATTTTAATTAATTATTAACTTTATTTGTTATATCTTCTATTATCCTATCCAATTTCTCATCAACAATCTCTTGATTATCTCCATTACATCCAAAATAGAACTTAATCTTTGGCTCTGTTCCCGATGGTCTAACAGCTATCCAACTTCCATCTTCTAAAACAAACTTAAGAACATCTGATTTTGGAAGGTCGTTTATTCCTTCTTTATAATCTCTAATCTCACTAACTTTTATATCGGCTATTGAAGCTACATCTGAAGTTCTGAAACTATTCATAATATTTTGAATTTGTTTCATGCCATCAATTCCTTTTAAAGTTATAGATTTTAATTCTTCTTTATAATATCCGTACTTTTTATATACTTCTTGAAGCCCTTCGTATAAAGTCATTCCTTTATCGTAATAATAAGCTGCCATCTCGCATATTAAAAGTGATGATACTACTCCATCTTTATCTCTTGCATGAGTTCCTACTAAGTATCCGTAACTTTCTTCATAACCCATTACAAATGTTCTATCTTTATTTTGTTCAAATTCGTTTATCTTTTCTCCGATAAATTTGAACCCTGTTAATGTATCTATACAATCAACACCATTTTCTTTTGCTATTTTAGCTCCTAGTTCTGATGTAACTATTGTTTTTACTATTGTTGGATTTACTACATTTGATATTTTTTCTTTATTATTACTGATTACATAGTCTACTAATAATGAACCAACTTGGTTACCGTTAAGTACTACATATTCTCCTTCGTTGTTTTTTACTACAACTCCAACCCTGTCGCAATCTGGATCTGTTCCTAGTATTATATCGGCACCAGATTCTTTTGCCATATTTATAGCTATTTCGAATACTGCTTTTTCTTCTGGGTTTGGATATTCAACTGTTGAGAAATTACTATCTGGTAATTCTTGTTCTTTTACAACTTCTACATTTTTAAATCCAGCTTGTTTTAAAACTTGTCTTACTGGAATATTGCCTGTTCCATGTATCGGTGTATAGATTATTTTTATTTTGTCTCCAACTCTATCTATTACATCTTGATTTATAATTTGTTTTTTTACTTCATTTATAAATGCTTTGTCTATATCTTTATTTAATACTTGGATTAAGTTATCGCCAAGTTTAGTAGTTGGTATTTTACTGTAATCTTCTATTTTGTTTACTTCTTGTATTATTTCGTTTGCGATATCGGGACAAACTTGTCCTCCATCTGACCAATAAACTTTGTATCCATTATACTCT
Organism: Clostridium sp. 2218st1_F5_2218SCRN_220325; assembly: GCF_039062665.1. Taxonomy (NCBI): domain Bacteria; kingdom Bacillati; phylum Bacillota; class Clostridia; order Eubacteriales; family Clostridiaceae; genus Clostridium; species Clostridium sp. 2218st1_F5_2218SCRN_220325. Next base: position 217,444 of record NZ_JBCLNH010000002.1, read on the forward strand.
GGTGGATTGTGACTCGCAGTTATTACTATACCTGCTACACAACTTAAGTATCTTACGGAAAATGATAATTGCGGTGTGCTTCTCAAGCTGTCATATATATAAGCTTTTATTCCACAAGCTGCTAATGTCTTTGCCGCTTCTATGCAAAATTCTTTTGATTTGTGTCTGCTGTCATAGGCTATTACTACGCCTCTTTTCTGACCGTCTTCTTTACACTTTTTTAAGATATAATTACAAAGTCCAAAAGTAGCTTTTCTCACTGTGTACTTGTTGATTCTATTAGTTCCATAACCAATAACTCCCCTAAGTCCTCCAGTTCCAAATTCTAATTCTTTGTAAAATCTATCTTCTATTTCTTTTTTGTCGTTTTGAATTGCTTTTAGTTCTTGTTTTGTTTCATCATCAAAATATGGATTATTCATCCATTCATTGTACTTTTTTATATATTCCCTCATTTACTTACACTCCCTAAGATGCATTACTGTCTCCAAACAGTACTTTAACTGTTTTTAAAATCAATTTTATATCTAATAATAAATTTCTATTTTTTATATATTCTAAGTCCATCTCTACCCATTCATCAAAACCGATATTATTTCTTCCGCTTACTTGCCATATACAAGTAAGACCTGGCTTTACAAGAAGTCTTTGTTTTTGGTATGAATTATATTGCTCAACCTCTCTAGGAATTGGTGGTCTCGGTCCGACTAAGCTCATATCTCCTTTTAAAACATTAAATAATTGCGGTAATTCATCTAAGCTAGTCTTTCTTATAAATTTTCCTACCTTTGTTATCCTAGGGTCATCAGTCATCTTAAATGCTGGACCTGTTTGTTCATTTTGTTCTTGTAAATGTTTTAATAATTCTTCGGCATTGTGAACCATACTTCTAAACTTATACATTTTAAAAGTTTTAGGATGTTGGCCATTTCTCTCTTGACAGAAAATTATTCTTCCCTTTGGATCTTCTATTTTTATAAGAATAGCTACTATTAAAAATATTGGTGATAATACTATTATCCCAGCTAAAGAGCATATGATATCTATGCTTCTTTTTATAAAAAGATATAAATTTGATTCCCTCTCTAAAATCTCATTTAAGTTAATACCCTCATTTAAATCTGTATTTTTGTTTTTAGAGATTGTTTTTTCCATTAATACTCCCCCTCTCTATAAACAAAAATTATTTTCTTTTTCTCTTCTTTTTCTTTTCTTCTTGGCTATGATAGTAATAATTATAATATTCGCTATTTGTCTCTGTTTTATATTTGTTAAGAATAACGCCTAGTATATTTGAATTTACACTATCTAGTCTTTCTTTTGCCACTTTGGCTAAGTTTGAATCTACTTCTTCAGAGCCTACTACAAATATAACTCCATCTGAATATGAAGATATTATAGATGCATCACTCACTATCCCAACTGGTGGAGCGTCTATAAATATATAATCATAATCATCTTTTATAGACTCTATAAACTGGCTCATTTTTTTTGAAGATAAAACTTCTGCAGGATTTGGAGGTATTGTTCCTCCTGTTAAAATGTATAGGTTTTCCTGTGTAGTTTTCTTTATACATTCTTCAATATTTTTTCGTCCTAATAATATATCCATTAGGCCTTGTGCATTTTTTGTATCAAATAATTTGTTAACTGTTGGATTTCTCAAATCTCCATCTATTAAAAGAACTTTTTTGTCTATTTTTGCAAAGTTTACTCCTAAATTACATAAAACAGTTGTTTTTCCCTCGTCTTTTTTAGAGCTTGTTACACAAATTACTTTTAAATTTTTATCTAAATTAGAGAATTCTATCCCCGTTCTTATAGTTCGATATGCTTCTGATATGTTTGATTGTGGTTTTTCTAAACTCGTTATTTTTCCCATATTATCTCCCTATGTATTTATTTTTATAATTCTTCTGGTATTACACCTAGTAAAGGAAGTCCCAATTCCTTTTCTATATCTTGCGGTGTTTTTATTTTTGTATTTAGGAATTCTATTATAAATATAATAAATAATCCTATCATTACACCTAGCACACCTGCTATTAAGATATTCATCTTTTTATTTGGTGAAACTGGATTTACTGGTGTTTGAGCTTTGTCTATAACTTCTACACCGTTTGCATCAGCTATTCTTATAGCTTCCTTAGCAAATACTTTTGGTATTTCATTTGCTATTTTTGCTGCATTAGACTTATTTGTATCTTGAACTGATACTTTTATTATCTGTGTGTCTGAAACTGTTGAAACAGATATTTTCCCAGATAATTGACCATATGATTCATCTAAATCTAAGTTTTTTATAACATCGTCTAAAACTTTTCTTGATTTTATTATTTCCCCATATGTTACAGCTAATTGTTGAGTCGTTTTAATTTGATCACTTGTTACTGTATTTGTCCCCTCTGTTTTCTCAGTCTTTACAATTAATGTTGTCTCTGCTTGGTATACTGGTTTTGCTATAAAGAAACTGTATACTGTGCTTGCTGCTACACATACAACGCATAATATCGCCATTATAAACCATTTTTTCTTAATAATAGAAAGATACTCCCTTAAGTCTATTACTTCTTCCTCCAATTTTTTCCCTCCCCGATTTTATATTTACACATTATTTATAAATAATGCATATTATTCTAATTTTTTCCGACAAAGAATATTATAATATTTTTTATCAGAATTGTATAGAATAAATTTCATTATCTTTTATTTTTTTTATTTGTTTTTTTAATATTAAGATTTAGTGGATAAATTCTGAATTTTAATATTTTATAAATAAAACACAAAAAAAGCTCTGATGAAATCATCAGAGCTTACTGGCGGAGAAGGAGGGATTCGAACCCTCGCACCGGTTAACCCAGCCTAATCCCTTAGCAGGGGATCCTCTTGAGCCACTTGAGTACTTCTCCATTTCTATATACACAGTATATACTATTTTTTTACAGTAGTCAATAATTTATTTTTATTTTATTTATTATTTTAATTCTTTCAAAAAATAAATCTTGCCTCTCTGAACGGCCCTCTCCCCTAAGCAGCATCCAGAGAAGCATTTGAATCAAAACTAATTCATATTTAAGATATGCAAAATCTATTAGATATGTTCATTAAGTTTTTCATATTTATCTATATACTTTGCACTATGTGAGTCTGAACCTAAAACTAATTTTATATTATATTGTTTAATCAATTCTGCGAGATATCCACTTATATAAGTTTCGCCACAATCTTCTTTAAATAATCCTGCTATGTTATAATCGAGTTCATATCCTCTATCTGATATTAGTTTTACTAATTCTTTTAATTTTTTATTATTTGAATAATCATATGGAAACTTCTTATTGTATTTTCTTACTAAGTTTAGATGTCCTATTCTTTTAGGTTTATATTTTCCTAAGTCCGAATTAATAGCTTTTATAAGTGTTTCATAGTAAAGATTATATACTGATTCTACTGAACCGAGCAAGTTTACTATTTTTTCAAATTCTTCACAACTAAAGTCCATACAATAATACTTGTCCTCTATTTTTATCATATGAACTGATAAAATGCCGTCTTCCAAATACTCACCGTATTTATTTAAGTTGTTTTTTATTTCTTCTTCAAAACCTTCTATATAATCCACTTCTGCGCCGATGTTGATTTTTATTTGGTCTTTATATTTTTCTTTTATTTTTTTTACATCATTTATATAGCTTTCCATTTTATCTGCTTCTATAGAGCTATCTTTGGCCGGGGCTGGGTCTTCAAATCCTTCTGGCAATGGAAAATGCTCTGTAAATGATATTTCATCAAGCCCAACTTGTATAGCTTTTTGCACGTATTCTTCAAATGAATCATCTGTCCCATGAGGACAGTATGGTGTATGTATATGCCCATCTTTCAGATATTTATGTGGTGATTTGTTCATTTTCTCCCCCCTATATTTTGAAATATAAAAAAGAAGTAATACAAATACATTGTATTACTTCCTATGCTCAATTACATACTTTTCTTAGCTTCCATTAACATTTCGTTAGCTTTATTCATATATTCTATAGCTTTTTCTATGCAAGTAGCTGTTTCTGTTTTACCCATAGCTTTAGCTTTTTCTACCCATTCTTGGAATGATTCTTCGTGAGATTGGTTGTGGTTTACCCAATGAACTAATAGTATATTTAAAGTTTTTTCGTCTTTATTTTCTACTACTGTTGCGTGGTCATGTCCTCCGCACCCGCAGTCATCTCCATGGCTATGTCCATGATCATGTCCGTGATCATCATGGTCATGTCCGCATCCACAATCGTCTCCGTGTGCATGTGCATGTTCTTCTTCGTGGCTATGTCCGTGGTCATGCCCGCATCCGCAGTCATCCCCATGACTGTGAGTGTGAGCTGCTTCGTGTCCGTGTGAATGTCCATGGTCATGTCCTCCACATCCACAGTTATCTCCATGATGTTGTCTTATTATGTCTCTGTTAAATATCATTTCTTTGTCCTCCAATTACTTTATATTAAATTCTTTCTTTATGACTTTTATTGTATCTTTTATTAATAAAGATAGTGGTTTATTTTCTACCCCTACTACAGAAAAATTCTCTGGCATTATAGGTAGTAATATTTTTAGAGCTTCACTATCACATATAGCTTCACTAATTTTGCTAGTAACTTCACCCATCATAGTATTAGGCATTGTTACTGCGATTGGTGCAACTATTACGCTTGCCTTTTTGGATGATACTACTATAGCATTTTCCCCTGTTGCTCCTTTATTGGCATGGGATTTCATCATTGCACTAGTTGCAATTGAATTTGTGCCTAAAGCATATATATCAATATATGTTGGTAATTCTTCTCTTAAAGATAATATTATTTGGGCTCCTATTCCCCCACCCATTCCATCTATTACTGCTATTACCATGTGCTATACCTCATCTAATCTTTTTTAAGCTAAGATAATATTATATTATTAATCTTGAGCTAATATGATTTTATGATCCATTAATTTTATTTCTTTTATATATCCATCTAATATTTTTTCTTCTCCCAATAAATCAGTTAGATATACCTTTCCATTAACAGGATTTACGTTAACTACGTTTTCCATAACTCTTGTTAATTCATTATTTTTCCCTAATACAAATGCTGAAGATTCACACATTTTAAATCACCCTCCTATAAATACTTTAAAGCGATTTCTAAAAAAAATCAAAAAAGATTTCTATAGTACTGCTATACTTATAGAAACCTTCATGATTTCGTTACACAATATTCATATACCTTAAGTATAGCACTGTTATTTATCCAAAGTCAAACACAATATCCAAATATTGTATTTTATTTCAATTCTATTTTGTTATCACTAAATTACCCTTCTAATATAGCTTTTACACTTGGGAACGCATCTATATTTGTATGAGGTAAGAAACAACAAGATATAAATTCATCCATATATGTTGGGTATACGCTTAGTTCAACATATGTCATTACATCTGATATTTCTTCTAATTTAGCTTTAGCTTCATCACTTAATAATGTTAGATAAGATCCTATAAGTGAACTGTTTCCTATGTATTGGAACTTATCTCTATCGATATCTGGAAGTAATCCTATAAATACTGAGTTTTCAATATTTAAGTGGTTTCCTATACCACCTGCTATATAAACTTTATCTACACAGTCAAAATCCATACCTAAACTTTCTACTAATGTTGCTGCTCCAGAATATATAGCACCTTTAGTTCTTATAAAGTTATCTATATCTACTTCTGTTATAAATAAATCGTCTTGTAGATGGTCGTTATCTTTAGCAAATGCTAGTACGTATTCACCAATATCATTTTCATCAAATCTTATTCTTTCATTATTTAAATCTCTGTGTATTTTTCCTCTTCTGTCGATTACTTTTTTCTTAAGCATTTCACAAATTAAATCGATTATACCAGAACCGCATATACCAATAGCTGGTTCATTATCTATAGTATTTAATTTTGGAACTAGAGTTTCTGGGTCTATATCTACACCATCTACTGCTCCTGCAGATGCTCTCATACCACAGCTAATTCCTCCACCTTCAAATGCAGGTCCTGCTGAGCATGCACAGCTCATTAAAAAGTCTTGGTTACCAAATACTATTTCACCATTAGTCCCTAAGTCTATAAATAGAACATTTTCTTCATTTGCCCAAATACCAGAAGCAAGTACACCTGATGTGATATCTCCACCAACATAACTAGCTACATTTGGTGATAAATAAACACTTGCACTTGGGTTTATATCTAACCCAACTTCTTTTGCATTTAATTTTGGTGATTTAAAAAATGGTGGGATGAATGGTTCTAATCTTAAATAATCAGGGAATATTCCTAAGAATAAAGTAGACATTGTTGTATTTCCTGATGCAACAACGCTTACTATATTATTTCTTTTAACACCTGATGATTTTACTAATTCGTTTATCAACATATTTAAAGTATCATCAACTACAGCTGCTTTAGCTTTTTCTATGTTGTTTTTCTTTATTGCATAAACTATTCTGTTTATAACGTCTGCACCAAATTGAAGTTGTCCATTTCCTGATGCACCTTTTTCTACTACTTCATTTGTGATTAAGTTTACTAAACATACAACAACAGAAGTAGTACCTATATCTATTGCTAAACCATATAATTCACCTTCTGTATTTCCTGGTTCAACATCTATTATTTCTAATCTATCGTCAAAATCTCTATATGTAATAGTTATTTCAAAGTTATTTTTTCTAAATGATTTTGGCATTTTCTTTAGAACTTCTATGTCGTATGTCATCTGTTTTCCACCGAAGTTCATACTTATATGTCTTTCTAATCTATCAACATCACTTATATTATCGTCTAATGTTGGTTCATCAAGATTTATACAAGTTTTCTTTATATTATTTTCTAAAGTTATGTTGTGTTTTTCTGCTATCTCTACAGCTTTATCAAATAATACTTTGTCCTTAGCTTTATCTCCGCCTTCAACTTTCATTCCTCTCATAGCCATGTCTAAAGAAGAATTTGTAAGAACTTCTATATCTGATATTATTGTTGTGCAGCATGCTAAGATAAATCCATTTTCTCTATCTTCATCACTTAAGTGAGATGATACTTCTTGATTAACTTCCCCTGTTAATAATTTTACCTTACATTTTCCACAACTTTTACTACCATTACATGGAGCTTCTATATAAACATCTGCTCTTCTTGCAACTTCTAATAAGTTATCCCCTATCTCACATTCTATTGTTTTGCTTGATGGTCTAAAAACAACTTTCGCCATAATTTATCCTCCCCCAAAATTATAAATAAACTCTTACTATTATTTTATCATATTCGACATATAATAAGTTAAAAACATCGTTATTATTTTACCAAATTTAGTCATTCCCAGAATTAAAAATTCGCTTCGCTCATGGCGCCAACGACTTCGTCCGTTGCTTAAGTTAAAATGTTGGAAATTAAAAAAAGCCTTCTCCATGAAGACTTTTTAATTCAAACATATTTATATTAAGTTCTAAAAATACTTAAATTTATCTTATTTATAGTATTTTTTAATTTGAACCTAGCCTAAATAATGTTGTGAAGTTATCCTATCTCCCGAGGTAAATCACGTTTAATTTAGGCAGGTCTCCTGACTTAATTTCATCCTACTTCCGGCCTTCCCGTAAAATACAGTGGCCTTTTGGTTTCGTCTATATTACAGTAGCGGGAACTGTAAAGGATTCTCACCTTTTTCCCTATTAATTTCGATTAAGAAAACCTAAATTTATATTAAATTTTATCAGATATAATTATCCCCTATCTTTTTTAAAAAAGTATAGTAAAAGTGAATTTACTCACCTTCACTATACTTTTATTTTAATCTGAAATAAGCGGGTTCAAATACTATTCAGCTAAAGTAGCTTCGTATTGTTCAGCTGTTAATAATGCTTCATATTCAGCCATATCAGCTACTTTTATTTTACAAATCCAAGCATCATATGGAGCTTCATTAACGAATTCTGGTTCGTCTTCTAATTTTTCATCATTTACTTCTACAACTTCACCAGATATAGGTGCTATTAATTCAGAAGCAACTTTTGAAGATTCTATTACTCCAAAATCAGAGTCTTTAGTTAATTCATCTTCAACTTCTGGTACGTCTACGTATAGAACTTCACCAAGTTGATCTTGAGCAAAGTCAGTTACTCCTATATAAGCATATTCTCCATCTAATTTTGCCCAAGTATGTTTTGGACTGTATTTTCTATCGTTTAGTATTTCCATTTTTATTTTCCCCCTAATCGTATTTTCTTAATTTCTGGAAAATTATTCTCCCATTATGAAATCCATTTCTAATGCTGGGTGTCCTTTTTCTGCTAAGAAAGCACAAACTTCTTCAGAATCAACTGCTATTGTTTCGTCACAGATATAGTCAGTAAAGTTATCTATACCAGCCATTTCTTTAACTGTTTTATTTAATTTTTCTCCAACAGCATCTTTTAATTCTTTAGGCATCCATACTATTCTTTCTGGTCCACCTTCAGTATATGCGAATTTTTTAGAAGATATGAAATGTCTACCATGACCCATGAATCCTGGAGTTTGAACTCCACCACCTGTCATAGATGCTAATTCACCAAATGTCATACCAACTGGAGTAGTACCAGCATATTCTCTGTTTACTATAACTAATCCATTAGCTTCAGGCATTATACCGCATATACATTCGAAACATCCACAAGAAGTCATAGGGTCTTCCATTATAGAGTATAATGTTACATTTTCTACTGCACCTTGAGATATTTCACAAACTGCATCAGACATTGATTGCCAGATACCTTTCTTTTCATCTAGACATGGACCTTTTTCTATTGGTTGACATGGTCCTGTTGGGTTAAGTTCTTTAGTAGCTTTAGCATCTAACCAAGAAACTGCACCACATAATCCAAGTCTTTCTGGAGTTACTATACAAACGTGTGCTGGAGCGAATGCTTGGCACATGTTGCAAGAATAGAAATCATCAACTGCTTCGTCAGTTAATTGTTCTAATCTGTCATCTCTAGCATTATATCTTTCTATAGCTTCATGTTTTCTTTCTTCAACTACTTTTTCATCAGTTATTATTGTTATAGCACATTTATCTACAACTGCATCGAATTCGTCTTTCATCATAGCGTACATAACTTCACCTATGTGTTTTAATTGGAATCCTTTTGCAACGTCGTCTTTAGATATTCTTACCCAAGCTTGGTCTCTTTGTCCAACGTGCATTAAACCTTCAGTATAGTTCATAAAGTAGTGGAATCTTCTTTCTAGAACTGGTTCGAAGTCATCTTGCATTGCTCTACCAGCAACTTGAACGATTATTGCAAGTGGTAATCTTACAACACCATCTTTAGCAGCTTCTGGATCTATTTCAGGTCCTATTACTTCTATTTTATGGTCTTCTACTTCACCTAAATCATATGATTTAACTAATTCCCAAGCAGTAGTTTTGTTTCCACCAAATTCGTAAGCCATTTCAGCTTTTCTGATTCTTTCACCTTCGAATGAAGCTGCGAATCCAACTGGAATTGGTATTTCAGTTATTTTTATTTTTATATGTCTAGCTTCTAATGAAGTGTCAACAAATTTATCATAATCTCTTTGAGTTAATAAGTTACATGGAACTTCTGTAACAACTTGGTCAGTTATTACTGGGAATCCAAGAGCTATTGCACCAGCACCGCAAGCAACTATTAATTCACTAAGTGGTCCGAATGCATTAACAAATGCAGGAACTCTTTCTGCTGTATATGCTAATAATGCATTTAAGTCACCTGGTTTAACAGCACCGAATATTAAAGCAGCTCTTATAGCAACAGAAACAACGTGGATAACTGAAGTTACATCATATCCTAAAGCGATAACACGTAGGTCTACACCCATTTTAACGTCTGCTTCTATAGCTTGGTCTATAACTTTACCAACTAAGAAAGTCATGATACCAGCAGCTTGATATTTTTTAACTATTTTTCCTAATGTTTCAGAATCTGGGCATTCACCAAGAACAACTGCAACACCAGGTATATCTCCTGTAACAAGTGGAACACCTAGAGATCTTATTATAGGGTCAACTATATGTCCTGCACAAGGAGCTTCGTATGGAGCATCACTATTTACGTATTTTATAGCTTCTATTATTTCTGCACAAACTGCAGTAGCTAAACCTGCATTTAAAGCAGTTTCTAATAATGGTTTTTCTACTATTAATGATTTAGCAACACCTAAAGCTGTTTCTAAATCTGCTAAAGTTGTAGCTTTTAATCCAGTTGCAGCATATATACATGGGATTGCATATGCAGTATCTGGGAATGCTACTGGATGGTCTTTACCTTTTTCTGATACTACAGCTGTTAAAGCTTGGCTTGCAGCATCATATGCTTGATTAGCACCTGTATAAATTATGTTATATAAATTCACTCTACTTCCCCCTTTAAATATATTCACAAGTCAAGCTTTTAAAAAGCTTGACCGAGAGTTTTATTTATTTATAATTTTTATTTGTATTCAAATCCTAATTCTTTAACTTCTAAGTATGAATCAGCGTATAAAGAAGCATTTCTTATAATATCGCAAGATTTCATAGTTTGCATTAATAACTCATCTAATGGGTTAACTATTGCTGAAGAAAATCCGTTAGCCATTGCCATTGCTAACCAGTTACTATCTAATATTGGTCTTATATGTTTTGGACAACCATTAGATACATTTGATAAACCACCAGTAGTTTTTAATCCCATTTCAGTCATTTGTCTGATAGCATCTAAAACATCCATTTGTTTATCTTGCATACCTTTTATAACTAAGCAAAGTGGGTCAAAATAAACATCTGTTTCTGGGTCTATACCGGCCATAGCAGCAGCTTCAATTAATTCAGTACAATATCCCATACGTTGATCATTATCAGCTGGAATACCTTCTTTAGCACATAATGCTATTATAGCTGCATCATATTCACCTGCTAATTCCATTAAGTGTTTTCTTCCACCTGCATCTGCAGAGTTTATAATTGGTTTACCATGAGTTCTATCATAAACTTTAAGTCCAGCTTCTAATGCAGCGACATTTGCTGTATCTAATGCAAGAGGTACATTATTTAATTCAGATTGTAATAATTGAACACCCCAAGTCATTATTTCAGCTCCATCTCTTTCAGCTGGCCCTATGTTGAAGTCTATAACATGAGCTCCTGCATCTAATTGTTCTATTGCTCTTTTTAATATTGGTTCAGGATCTCTTTCTGCTATAGCTTTTCTTATTGGTGGTGCTATACAGTGTATTCTTTCCCCTATGATCATAAATTTTTCCATACTTAATATCCCCCTTAGAATTTTTATATTATCTTAGAGGCTTAAGGAAAACCTCAAGTCTCTATCTATAATTATTATAATTATTAATGTTTAAATTTAATAAGCTTTTTTATATTAATTAATCAACTCATTACTAATATATATTAGTGATTAGCAGCATATTCTTTTAAGAATTTTGGAAGTTCCATAGATTCTAATGGCCCTATGATTACATTCCATCCTGGCATATTATCAGCTACGTCAGGTTTTATAACTGCTAATTTACCTGGTATAACTATATCTCTGCAATCAGTATATTGTTCTATATTACATTCTTTAGCAAATGCACCTATAACAGATCCACCGAATTTACCTGCAGACCAAGCTGTAAGAACTGAATATCCACCAGCATCTGGTATCATTAACCAGCAAGGTACTTTAGATGCTTCTATGTCACCAGTAATTGTGAAGTATGTTAACGCGAAGTCAACTGAACATAATACTGGAGAATTTTTGTCTGGGTTATTTAATGGATAAACTTTAGCTTCTACTCTCATTGGTTTTTGAGGGTCAGTGAAGATATTTTGTCTTAATGCATATAGTGGTAATGCTTTAGCATAAGTCATATCTTCTACAGCTAATATAGTTCCGTATTTAATAGTAAATATTGAAGATAAAGCTATTTCTAAGTTAGCATCTCCGTTAGCTAATTTAGCTACGTTTACGAATGATGGATAACCAAAACTTCTATCTCCTTCTTTTAATGCTATTCTTCTAACTTGTACAGCATTTATATAAGTATCTTTTATAGTTTCTCCTGTTACATCTATTATTAATTCTTTGTAATCAGCAGCTTCTATAGCTTGTACTGTAGTATATAATTCTTCTAAGTTAGCTCCTTGTACACCTAAAGCTAAACTGTCAGCTTTAACTACATCTACCATAGCAGCAAAGTTATCTTTGTTTGCTCCTATTACTACTGGTTTTAATCCAGCTAATGCAGCAACAGCTTCTTTAGCGACATCAGCATCTGCAACTTCTAATACATATGCACATTCGATACCGCTATCTTTTATTTTGTTGATTATAGCTAAGAAGTTATCTTTATTGTCATTGTATTTAACATAAGCGAATTCAGGTTTCATTATTTCGCCTATTCTTTCATAATGAACAACTTTCATTCCTTCTATTTTAGCATCTACTGTAGCTTCATCCATGCAATCACAGAATTTAACAGCAAATCTATTTCTGTTTACTAAAGTTTTTTCATGTCTGAATAAAACTGTTTCTCCACCTAGTTCATATTCACTTTCTCCAGCACCAACTTTTAAAGTTTTCATTGGAGGTGCAGTAGCTGCAGCTAATTTAGCTAATGCTTCTGGAGCCATTCTTGGACAAGCAGAAACTTCTACAGCCCCACTTGCAACTTTCATAGAGAAAGCCATACAAGTTGGGAATCCACATTCCTTACAGTTTTTCTTTGGTGTTAATTTAAATATATCTAATGCTTTTAATGCCATTATTATTTCCCCCTAACCTTACAAATAATTCTATTACGCTAAAGCGCTTATTAAACCTTTTATAGTTTTCATTGATTCTGGATGACGAAGTATTACTGCATTTGATCCACCAACAAGTACACTTGCAGCTGTAGATACTTCCATACCTATTGTTCTAGCTTCATTATCTCCCCATTCTGGTACGTCAGCTTCAGTAGCTATTGCTTCTTTAACGTGACCAACTTCGAATGAAACTGGAGTTATTATTGGTATTTGTAATGCTTTATCATTTTGGTTAAAAGCTGCTAATCTAACTCTATCCATAGTAGATGCAACATATTCATAACCATAACCAACTGCTGAACAACCAACATTCATAACTATATTTTCTTGTTTAACGCCTAATTGAGTAAGTAATACATTCATTTGTTTAGCTAAGTTTATATCAACTGCAGATTCTGCAGCAACTTTTTGACCATAGGCCATACCAGCCGCAGCACCAACTGCTTTGTAGTTTTCTTCTACAGCTGACATTACTAATATATTTTTTCCTTCTAATGCAGCAGAAACTTTATCAAAGACTTTACCGTCTTTTTCTGCGTTACCACATCCAGCAACTACTAATGGTAAAGTTATAGCATCAGCAACAGCTTTTGCTACTTCTGCACATTCTTCTGGAGATTTATCAGCTCCATCTGGAGAAGCTCCATTTAATCTTAAGCATATGAAATCTGCTTCTGTGTTATCTTCAACATATTTAGCCCATTTAGCAGGATCTGCCCAAACGTCTCCATATATTTTAGAATAACATTCTATCCATTCTTCAGGTTGGATATCTGATATTTCTGCACCAACAACTGGCGCATTTCCTGTTTCTCCATCAAAGCTATAGAAAGGTAGAACTTGTTCTCCTCCTAATTTTATAGCTTTATCTCCTGTACCTATTTCTACTACATTAACTGTTCCAGTAACTTTTTGAGTAGACATTTTAAATGCCATATCTTTTTCCCCCTTAAGCCTATTTTAATTTATAATGTGTGCCCCTTAAAAATTAAGGTAAATCTAGGGTTTCTATTATTTTTTCTAGTGCTACCCTAGACTTTGAATCATCAGGTAATTTTACTAGTGGTATACCTTCTGAATCATATTCATATATTAATTCATCTGAAGGAACTACTCCAAATAAATCTAAGCCATATTTTTCAATCTCTTCTTTAACACCATTACTTAATTCTCCATTTGGAGCTTTGTTAACGATTAAGCCGATTTTTCCAACGCTTAAATTCATTTCTTCTGCTAAATCTCTAATTCTTGCAACAGCTTGAATACTACGTTTTGCACAATCACTAACTAATATAAGAGTATCAACATGTTTTGTAAGTTTTCTACTTATATGTTCCATACCTGCTTCATTATCAGTGATTACATATTTATAGTGATCTGAAATTTTTTGAACTTGTTGTTTTAATATTCCATTTACGAAACAATAGCAACCTTCCCCTTCTGATCTACCCATAACTAGCATGTCGTATCCATCGCCTTCTTCTAAGATCATGCTTAATTGCCATTGTAGGAATTGAGCTTTAGTCATTCCCCCTGGAAATGAATCCCCATTTTTTTCAGTCATATTAGCTACTTCTCTAATATGTCCAATTGTTTCTGGCTCCTCTGTTCCTAATACTTCATACAGATTGCAGTTTGCATCTGCATCAACTACTAGAATTGGATCCTTTTTTTGTTTTACTAATGTGTCAATTAAAAGCCCTGTTAGACTAGTTTTACCAACTCCGCCTTTGCCGGCTACAGCAATGTTATAAGTCATCTTATGATATCCCCCTTAAGCTAAGTGTTATCACAACAGAGCTTTTTATCAAATTATGTCAAACTCTGTGTTTTCAAATTATTTTTTTGGTATAGCATGTACACATTCTCCATGTATATCATGTATAGCTTCCATTAAGCCTTCTGATAAACTTGGATGAGCATGTATTACTTTACCTACATCTTTAGCTTTTAATCCTAAACCTACAGCTAAAGATAATTCTGTTAATAGGTCAGTTACATGAGGTCCAACTAAAGAAGCACCTATTATAGTGTCATTTTCGTCGGCCATTACTTTTATAAATCCTTGTAATTTACCTATTGCTTTTGCTTTACCTAAGCTTCTAAATTCGAATCTACCAACGTTATATGGTGTACCGTTAGCTTTTAATTCGTCTTCTGTTACACCAACACCAGATACTTCTGGTTCAGTATATACACAGCTTGGTATAGCTTTATAGTTAACTGTTTCGCTGTTACCTTTAACAGCATTTTCAGCTGCTACCATACCTTCAGCAGATGCAACGTGAGCAAGCATTGCTCCTGGTATTATATCCCCTATTGCGTATACACCTTCAACACTTGTTTCTAGGTATTCATTAACTTTTATAAATCCTCTTGGTGCCATTTCTATACCAACTTCTTCAACACCTGAGTTAGCTAAGTTAGGTCTTCTACCTACGCAAAGTAATACCATTTCAGCTTCTACTGATTTTCCATTATTTAATTCTATTTTAACTGAATCATCATTTACAATGTAGTTGTCTGCTCCTACACCTGTCATAACTTTGATTTTATCTTTTTTGAATTGTCTAGTTAAGCTTTTTGCTGCTTCTGAGTCCATTCTTCCTAGTATTTGTGGGGCCATTTCAACTATAGTTACTTTTGTTCCTATTGTAGCGAAGAATTGTCCTATTTCACTACCTATAACTCCTCCACCTACTATGATTAATGATTCTGGTTGTTTTGGTAAGCTTAAAACTTCATCAGAAGTTATTACATTTTTACCATTATAAGGCATGCCTGGGAATACAGTTGGGATAGAACCATTAGCTAATATAATTTTATCAGCTACAACTGTTTCTACAGTACCATCTGCTTTAGTAACTTCTATAGTATTTTTGTCTACTAATTTAGCGAATCCATCTATTTTTTTAACTCCTCTTTTGTCAAATAAAAATTGGATTCCAGCTACTAACTCATCTGTTACTTTTTGTTTTCTTGCTATTATAGCATCAAAATTAGGTTTAACATCGCCTTCAACTTCGATTCCGAAGTTCTTAGCTTCTTTCACAGTTCTAAAAACATCAGCAGAAGCTAATAAAGCTTTTGTTGGTATACAACCTACATTTAAACAAGTACCGCCTAATTTGTTTTTTTCAATTACAGTTACTTCAGCACCAAGCATAGCTGCTTTTAGAGCGGCTACATATCCACCTGGGCCTCCTCCTATTACTGCTACTTTCATTTGTTATTTCCCCCATTTACCTTGTATGTTTTATAGTTTTATTATTTATTATTAAGGTCTATATAGATATAATATATATCTATTTATATTATAGCTAATATAGACCCATTTAGCTTGTTTTTCTGTTAAATTTTTACAAATATTTTTAGATTTTTCTCTTATTATCTAGAATTTTAACATTCTATGTAATATTTTTAGAGAATACCCCTTAAAATTATTCTGTTTAAACAGATATATCCTATAAACCTGCAGCGTCTAATATTAGTGGTACATTTTCTTCTGCACCTATAGCCATTATGTGAACACCATCACAAAGATTTTCTTCTTTTAATTGTCTGATGAATTCACCTGCCATTTTTATACCTTCTGCAACATAATTACCTTTACCAGCAGCTTTTAATCTTTCGATTTGATCATCTGGAACGAATATACCTGGAACATTAGCAGTCATAAATCTTGCCATTCCTGGTGACTTAAGCGGAACTATACCAGCCATTACTTTACAGTCCATATCTTTAGTTAATTCTCTAAATTTTCTCATATGTTCTATATCATAAACGGCTTGAGTTTGGAAAAATCTAGCTCCAGCTTTTATTTTCTTTTCCATTTTTAATAATTGTACTTCTATTGGATCATATTCTGGAGTAACACAAGCTCCTAAGAAGAAGTCTGTTTTACCCTTTAATTCTAATCCTGTACTATCTGTACCATTATTCATCATAGTTGCTGTTGATAATATACTAACAGCATCTAAGTCAAATACTGGTTTAGCTTGTTTGTGGTCACCTACACAGACATGGTCCCCTGTTAAAGCTAATAAATTATCTATTCCAAAGAATCCTGCAGAAAGCATTTCACTTTCTATAGCAATTCTATTTCTGTCTCTACCTGTCATTTGTATAACTGGCTCTAATCCTAAATCTTTTAACATTTTACATGTAGCAAGAGATGAAGTTCTCATTACAGCAGATTGATTGTCTGTAACATTAGCTGCATGTACTCTCCCAATAACTAATTTTGCACATTCTGCTAAATGTGATAAATCAGTTCCTTTTGGAGGTGCCATTTCAGCTGTTATTGCAAATTCACCTTTTTCGAATGCTTCTCTTAACTTACTCATCTAAAAAATCCCCCTTTAATAATAACCTTTGTTTTAAGCTTCTGCGCTTGCTTTCTTATTAGCATCTAAACGTCTTGGATTAAGTTGTTTAGAATAATCTTTAGGTGGTCTAACTTCTTTTAAGTTGTCTAATTGACCTAAATCTTTAAGTCTTTCGTAAATTAATACCCATGCACAGTCATTGTCAGGGCTAACTTCACATTTACCATTTTTAGCTCCACCACAAGCACCATTTACTAAGCCTTTAGCACACATAGTTACTGGGCATATACCTCCAGTCCATCCAAGTTCACATTCTCCACAAGCCTTACAAGCTTCTTCAAATTTACCAACTCTTTCAACTTCACCTATAAACATAGTGTTGTTTGCTGGATAAACAGGTATATTTTGTTTTTTAGTGTTTTTCATTATAGTTTGAGTACCATCTCCACATGCAAGAGATAATACAGCATCTGCTTGTTTTAATTCTTCTTTAACAGATTTTAATTCTTTTTTATTTAGAAGTAAGTTACACGTAGAGTCTGGCAGTACGCTACCTAAAACAGTTTTCCCCTCAGCTTCTAATAAAGCTGTCATTTCTTCTATTTCAGGAGCTCCACCAACTTTACATGCTGAAGCACATTGACCACAGCCAACAAGGATTACTTTTTCGCATCCTTTCAAAAATCCTAATATTTCTTCCATTGGTTTTCTTTCAGAAATTACCATACGATTTTCCCCCCAATTTGAATTCTAAAAATCTATAGAAAATTATTTGTTATTTTGTTGTTTACAAGCTTTTATAACATGTTTAGCAAGAATTGAAGTAGTAACAGAACCAACACCTGCTGGAACTGGAGTTACCATAGATGCTTTTTCTACTACATCATCTGTATCAACGTCACCACAAATTCCGCCACCTTCTGGTTTAGCATTTATACCAACGTCTATAACTACTGCACCTTCTTTAACATAGTCAGCTTTAACCATTCTAGCTCTACCAACACCTGCTACTAAAACATCTGCTTCAGCGCAAACAGCTGGTAAATCTTTAGTTCTTGAATGGCAAATTGTAACTGTTGCATTTTCTGCTAATAATAACATTGCAGCTGGTTTACCTACTACCATAGATCTACCTAATACAACTACATTAGCTCCACTTAGTGGCACATTGTAATGTTTTAATATTTCTACAACTGCTGTTGGTGTGCATGGTGGAAATCCTGTTTTGTCACCTTCCATAAGTTTAGCTGTATTTAAAGGACTGAAACAGTCTACGTCTTTTTCTGCTGCTATAATATTTTTTATAACATTTTCATCTATACCTTCTGGTAATGGTCTAAATGTTAATATACCATTAACTGATGTATCTTTATTTAATTTTTCTAGTGCTGCTATATATTCATCTTGAGTTGTTCCTTCTGGAAGTTCAGTAACTTCTGTTTGAATACCTATAGTTTCACATTTCTTTAAAGCACCTTTTTCATAAGAAAGGTCGTTAGGTTTTGCACCTACTCTTAATATTGCTA
Source organism: Clostridium sp. 2218st1_F5_2218SCRN_220325 (assembly GCF_039062665.1). Taxonomy (NCBI): domain Bacteria; kingdom Bacillati; phylum Bacillota; class Clostridia; order Eubacteriales; family Clostridiaceae; genus Clostridium; species Clostridium sp. 2218st1_F5_2218SCRN_220325. Next base: position 236,167 of record NZ_JBCLNH010000002.1, read on the forward strand.
ATTTTGGTTGAATTCCTTCTTTAACTAATGCTTCGCATTCTACTTTTAATTGGTCACTTAACGCATCTCCAACTGGTTTACCTTTTATTATTTGTCCCATTGTTTAACGCCCCCTAATTTCTAAATTTTATTTGGTTTATGTATATTTATATACTATAATTATATACTTCTGTGGCAAATATTGTATAAAGTTTTGTGTATAATCATAGTTTTTTGTTAAAAAATTATTCAAATGAATATATTAATTATTTATTATAGATAATTTTTTATTTTTATTTAATTTACATTATTTTTGGGTTTTATAACTTATTTTTATCTTTTTATTTGTTCTATATTTCTTTTCTTAACTTTTAATTTTTTAAAGTTATTTTAAATTGAGTATCAATATTTGATTTATTATCTCATTGCAGCAATTACTTTATCATATACTGCGTCGCATATTTCTACGCCTTCTTTAACTAATGCTTCACATTTTTCATCTAAAGCTTTAGCGTATTCTTTATCTTTCATTAAACCTACATTTATTATTACATTAAGTTGAGCAGATAATATAGCTCCTCTTAGAGCTTGAACACCACAACCTACATCACTTATAGCAAGTCTTGAACCTTTATCTACTAATTCTTCATGTAATTTTATACTTTCATTGCAAAGCTCAACTATTTTGAAAGGAACCTCGCATGCAAGTTTTAAGCATCTTTCTAATTCTACTTCTTTAGCAGCTTTTTCTTCATCAGTATTAGCTGGTAAACCGTAAGCTTGAGAAAGTGGGAAAAATCCTTCAGCATCTTTATCAATCATATCTAATAATTGATCTTGTAATATTTTAGCTTTTCCTAATATAGCTTGTATATCTTCTTCATATTGTGCATATTTTTTCTTTCCTGTTGTTAAATTGCAAACCATGCTACCTAAAGCCATACCTATAGCTCCAACTAATGCAGCAGCTCCACCACCGCCTGGAACTGGGGCTTTAGATGCTAGCACATCTACAAAACCTATACAACTTTTTTCAGCTATTTTTTCCATTTATATATCTCCTTCTAATTTTAGGTTTTACCGAGAATAGTGTGCATTAGCACACTATTCTCTTGATTAAATCCTTTTGTCACTATGTATAAATATTATAATACATTTACACACTGATATATATATTAAATTACTACCTAGAATAATCCAGATATTACTCCGTTTTCATCAACATCGATTTTTTCTGCTGCTGGAACTTTTGGAAGACCTGGCATCTTCATTATTTCACCAGTTAATGCAACTACAAATCCTGCACCTGCAGATATTGTAACTTGTCTAACTGTTATTCTAAATCCAGTTGGTCTACCTAATTTAGTTTGGTC